>DQVJ01000202.1 GCA_015661795.1 Sulfurovum sp. | reverse complement strand
GTCAAAGGACCCAACGTCATGAGAGGCTACCATAATAATCCAGAAGCTACAGATAAAGCTATAGATGAAGAAGGCTGGTTTCATACAGGAGACCTAGCCAGCATAGATGATGAGGGGTATGTGAGTATCACAGGACGTACCAAAGAGTTACTAAAGACCTCTACAGGAGAGTATGTGACAGCAGTGTATATAGAGCAAAAACTCACCAGTAATGGTTGGTTTGAACATGCCTTAGTCATAGGAGATGGAAGACCATATGTGACGGCATTGCTTTTTATAGAACATGAGTTTTTAGGTAGGCTTGCTACAGATATGCAAACCACAGCGCTTAAAGCCTTGGAGTCTGACAAGTTCAAAGCCATGACAGCCAAGTTTATAGCCAAACTCAATAAAAAGCTAAACCACTGGGAAAAAGTACGTGCTTACCACATCATCTCAGATGAACTGAGCATAGAAGGCGGACACCTCACTCCCTCTATGAAACTGGCAAAAAGTCATTTGATGGAAGAGTATGCTGAGGAGATAAAGAGGATGTATGAGGGGCATGTGTAATGTTAGGGAATTTACACACCCAATACACATAAATAATCCTATACTATGATATGCAGTCTAAAAGGATAACACCATGAAGACAAAACCTATAAAAAACAGTCATCACAAAGAACGCATCGCCATTGTCAATGGGCTACGTACTCCTATGGCTAAGGCGGGTGGGAAGTTTGCTCGTATACAGGCTGATGAACTGGGGGCTACATTGTTTCGAGAGCTTATGCTTCGTTCTCCTGTGGAGGTCGATGAGGTAGATGAAGTTATTATAGGTAATGTAGCTCAGCCTATACACGCGGCAAATATCGCTAGAGTGATAGCCCTGCGTGCAGGTTTTCCAGAGCGTACACCTGCACTTACAGTACATCGTAACTGTGCATCTGGTATGGAGTCTATTACCACTGCAGTTTCTCGTATTTATGCAGGTGAGGGCAGAGTGTATGTCTGTGGTGGGGTAGAGTCTATGTCTAATATTCCTTTGGTATATAGCCAGAAAATGACAGGACTTTTTAGCAAACTGGCATCATCGAAAACGGCAGTGGATAAGTTACGAACATTACTGGGCTTTAGACCAGCCTTTCTTAAGCCCATTGTAGGGCTTATGTCTGGGCTTACAGACCCTGTGAGTGGACTCATTATGGGGAATACTGCAGAGGTACTGGCACAAGACTTTGGCATCAGTAGAGAAGAACAAGATGTGTTTGCACTAGAGAGTCACAAAAAGGCTGCCAAAGCCAAAGAGTCTGGACGTTTTGCCAAAGAGAGTATGGCTGTGGTGTATGACACACATAAAGGTGTATATTTAGACTATGATGATGGTATACGTGAAAGTCAAACAGCAGAAAAACTGGCACGTTTACATCCTTTTTTTGACCGTAGGAACGGTACAGTTACAGCAGGTAATTCTTCGCAGATTACCGATGCAGCAGCAGGAGTGGTACTAATGAGCGAGGGTGAAGCTAAAAAGAGAGGATTAGATCCTCTTGGGTATTTGAGTGATTATGCCTATGAGGGTCTAGAGCCTAAACGTATGGGACTGGGTCCCGTGTTCGCTACACATACACTCTTTAAACAGACGGGGCTAAGCATGGAGGATATGGAAATAGTTGAGATAAATGAAGCTTTTGCTGCACAGGTCATCGCATGTGAGAGGGCTTTTGCTTCAGCTGAGTTTGCCAAAGTGCATTTTGGAGAAGACAAAGCTGTAGGTGCCATAGACCCTGCCATACTCAATGTCAATGGAGGATCTATAGCCCTTGGACATCCTGTGGGTATGACTGGTACTAGACTGGTATTGACAGTACTTCATGAACTACGAGAAAGAGGATTACAACGGGGGCTTGCAACCTTATGTATAGGTGGTGGACAAGGTGCTGCACTGCTTTTGGAAAAAAAATAATGTTATACATGAAACAAATAGATACGACTAGTCGTATGAGCCGACTGCTGAAGTTGACACAGCGTCAGCGTAGTAAAATGGACTTTGTTCATTTTGCGTCTTATGAAAGGCAGGTAGAATGATGAAATATTTTAATTATGAAATAGATGAACGTGGTATCGCTACTTTAACATTTGATACACCTCAAAGTAATGTAAATGTACTGTGTTTTGATGCCTTATATGAGCTAAGAGAACATATCGCTAAACTGGAGAATGATAGTACTATAAAAGCACTCTTCATAGAGAGTGCAAAAGAGGGCATCTTTATTGCAGGAGCAGATATCAATGAAATAAAAGCTTTTGATAGCGAGGAAGAGATAGTGGCTAAACTGACAGAGGGGCAAGAGATATTCAATCGTCTTGAGAATTTATCATTTCCTACTGTAGCAGTGATAGATGGCGCATGTTTGGGTGGAGGGCTGGAACTTGCAATGTCATGTGACTATCGTATTTCCACTAATGATGAACATACACGTATCGGGCTAGTGGAAGTGAGCCTTGGTATTATCCCGGGGCTTGGTGGTACACAGAGATTACCACTGTTAGTGGGCTTTACCAAAGCCATAGAACTCATCACTGCATCTAAACGGCTCAAAGGTGACAAAGCATTGAAGCTAGGGTTAGTAGATGCCTCAATCCCTTCAGGCTATTTAGTCTTCAAAAAAGAAGAATACATCAAAGAGATATTGTCAGGGACATTGTCAGATACAGTGGCTAAAAAACGTCAGGGTATCAAATGGTATGAGAAATTGTCTCCTATTAAAACAGTTATATCCAACATGGCACGAAAACAAGTACTGAAAAAAACAGCAGGTCATTATCCTGCACCACTTAAAGCCATTGATGTGATGGAAGAGACTTTGACTATGTCCTTAAAAAATGGAATAAAAGTAGAAATAGAAGCTTTTGCACCATTGGCTACAAGCCAGATAAGTAAAAATCTTATAGAGTTGTTTTTTACTTCTGAAGCATTGAAAAAAGAGACCTTTTCAACGGCTCAACCTAAAACTATCAATAGTGCTGCTGTTGTAGGTGTGGGTACGATGGGTTCAGGCATTGCGTGGGCACTGGCACATCGAGACATTCCTGTACGTCTAAGTGCGAGGAAGATGTCTAGTATTGCCAAAGCAATGACAAAGATGATGAAGAGTTTTGATAGTATTAAACGACGTGGACGCCTGACTGAGCGTGAAATGGGGCTAAAAATGGATAGGGTAACACACACTACGAGTATGGAAGGATTGGAAGGTACAGACATTGTGCTTGAAGCAGTGAGTGAGGATCCAAATATCAAACAAAAAGTTTTTGCAGACTTGGAAGCAAAGGTTGGTAATAAGACTATTATCGCTACGAATACCTCTTCTATCAATATCACTTCTCTTGCACAGGATACACAATACCCGGAACGTTTTGTGGGGATGCACTTTTTTAACCCTGTGCAGAAAATGCCACTGGTAGAAGTTATCGCCGGAGAGAAAACGAATGAAGAGACTGTAGCAAGTGTCGTAAAATTAGCAAAAAGACTGGGTAAAACACCTATAAAGGTAAGTGAATGTGCAGGATTTTTAGTCAACCGTACGTTGCTTCCTTACCTCAATGAAGCAGCCAAAATGTTTGAAGAGGGTGAAAGTGTGGAGCAGATAGACAAAATACTCACAGACTTTGGTATGCCCATGGGCCCTTTTACGCTTGCTGATGAGGTAGGTATAGATGTGGGAGAGAAAGTCTCTATCATACTCTATGAAGCCTATGGAGAACGAATGAAGCCAGCTGATATACTGGCTACCATGACAGCAAAAGAGTGGTTAGGTAAAAAAACAGGGAGAGGTTTTTACATGCATACAGATAAAGCCAGAACACTCAATGAACACATAAGTGAACTTCATGAGACTAATACTCTCTTAGATGAGAAGACGATATTGGATAGATGTATCCTCATCATGGTAAATGAAGCTGTACATTGTCTAGAAGAAGGTGTAGTAGACAATGCCAGTTATCTAGACATGGCAATGGTTATGGGGACTGGTTTCCCTGCATTTAGGGGTGGATTACTACGTTATGCTGAGAGTGAGGGGTTAGAGCGTATTGTTCAGCGTTTGGAATCCTTGGCTGCACAATATGGGGATAGGTTTGTCCCTGCAGACTTATTGGTACAAATGGTAAAACAAAAAAAGGTATTTTCAAGTTAGCGAAAAACTTTGATTAGCCCTATTGGTTTTCATGTACGTTTTTTT
>DQVJ01000013.1 GCA_015661795.1 Sulfurovum sp. | reverse complement strand
GTAGAGCATTATTAAAATTCGTAAGAGTTTCTCCTACTAAGGCTAGACTTATTGCCAGAGAAGTTCAGGGTATGAATGCTGAACTTGCACTTGCAGCGTTAGAGTTTATGCCTAACAAAGCAGCAGGTATTGTTTCTAAAGTAATTGCATCTGCAGTTGCTAACGGTGACTTTGAACCTGAAGAAGTAACGATTACTTCTTGTAGAGTGGACAAAGCTGCGGTCATGAAAAGATGGAGACCAAGAGCTAGAGGTACAGCTTCTAGAATCATTAAACCAACAGCACACATTCTTGTAGAAGTTGGCGTAGCTGAAAAAACTGAGAAGGAAGCGTAATGGGTCAGAAAGTAAATCCTATAGGTCTTAGACTAGGCATCAACAGAAACTGGGAATCAAGATGGTTCCCAGCTAAAGGAAGAACTGCTGATTTTATCGCTGAAGATTACAAAATCAGAAAATTCCTTAAAAAAGAACTTTTCTATGCAGGTGTTTCTAACATCATCATCGAAAGAACAGTTAAAAAATTAAGAATCAATATTGTGACTGCTAGACCTGGTATTATTATCGGGAAAAAAGGTGCAGATATTGAGAAACTTAAAGCAACACTTATCAAAATGCTTGGTAAAGATGTAGCGATTAATATAAAAGAAGAGAAACGTCCACAAGCCTCTGGTCAACTTGCCGCTGAAAATGTTGCAACACAGCTAGAGAGAAGAACTGCATTTAGACGTGCAATGAAAAAAGTAATCCAAGGTGCACTTAAATCAGGTGCCAAAGGGATTAAAGTTTCTGTATCTGGTAGACTTGGTGGAGCGGAAATGGCTAGAACTGAGTGGTACTTAGAGGGACGTGTTCCTTTACATACGCTTAGAGCCAAAATCGATTACGGTTTTGCAGAAGCACATACTACTTATGGAATCATTGGTATTAAAGTATGGATCTTCAAAGGTGAAGTCCTTGCAAAAGGTATTCAGGCTGAGCCAAAAGAAGAGAAAAAAGGTGGTCGTAAGCCACGTCAAAAGAGAGGTGAATAACAATGTTAATGCCTAAAAGAACCAAATGGAGAAAGCAGATGAAAGGCCGTAATCGCGGTAAATCTTTCAGAGGCAATAAAATTGAGTTCGGTGATATCGCTATTAAAGCAGTTGAAGCAGGGAGAATTGATTCTCGTCAAATTGAAGCTGCGCGTATTACAATGACTAGAAAAATTAACAGAACAGGTAAAACTTGGATTAGAGTTTTCCCAGATAAACCTCTTACTGCAAAGCCACTTGAAACAAGAATGGGTAAAGGTAAAGGTCCTGTTGATAGATGGGTAATGAATGTGAAGCCAGGAAGAATTATTTTTGAAATGGCTGGAGTAGAAGAGACTTTAGCAAGAGAAGCCCTCACGCTAGCAATTCATAAAATGCCATTTAAGTGTAAAATCATCGCTTTAAAGGATACAAATGAAGTATATTGATATTAAAGACAAAAGCGAAGCAGATTTGCTCGCTATGCTTAAAGAGAAGAAACTTGAGTTGTTTACGTTAAATGCAAAGCAAAAAACAATGCAATTAACAAATACTACTGAGTTAAGAGTAGCGAAAAAAGATATCGCTAGAATTCAAACAGCATTGACTGCTGTTAGATCGAAGTAAGGGGTCATTAATGCCAAAAAGACAAATACAAGGTACTGTGATTAAAAAGGCTGGAGACAAGACGGCAACTGTTTTAGTTGAAAGACGTGTTCTCCACCCAAGATATCACAAGACTGTAAAAAGATTTAAAAAATATTTGATTCATGATGAGAAAAATGACATTAATGTTGGAGATACAGTATCTGCAGTTGAATGTAGACCACTTTCTAAAACTAAAAGTTTCAGACTTCTTGAAATAGTGAAGAGGGGAGAAATGTAATGATCCAAGGTTTTACTAGATTAAATGTAGCAGACAATTCTGGTGCAAAAGAAATCATGTGTATCAAGGTTCTTGGTGGATCTAAAAGAAGATATGCATCTGTAGGTGACGTTATCGTTGCTTCTGTAAAGAAAGCACTTCCAACGGGTAAAGTCAAAAAAGGTAAGGTTATTAAAGCTGTTGTTGTAAGAACAAAAAAAGAGATTCAAAGAGAAAATGGATCATTGATTCGTTTTGATGACAATGCAGCCGTAATCATTGATGACAAAAGAGAGCCAATAGGTACGCGTATCTTTGGTCCTGTAAGTCGTGAAACAAGATATGCAGGTTTTATGAAAATTGTATCACTTGCACCGGAGGTATGGTAGTATGGCAAAAACATTTAAAATCAAAAAAGGTGATACTGTAATGGTTATTGCTGGTGATGATAAAGGTACAACTGGAGAAGTTCTTCAGGTACTTACTAAAAAAGATGCGGTGATTGTTTCAGGTTGCAAGATGGCTAAAAAAGCTGTGAAACCAACAGAACAAAATAAAGAGGGTGGATTTGCGAATATTGAAATGCCTATCCATATCTCAAATGTAAAAAAAGTAGAGGCATAATCTTATGAGTAGAATGAAGCAAAAGTACAATGACATCGTTCCCGCCCTTCGTGAAGAATGTGGGATTAAAAACCCGATGCAGACTCCTAAGCTTGAAAAAATAGTAATTTCTGTGGGTGCAGGTGAAGAGGGAAAAGACTCTAAGCTGATTGCAAACATGGCTGATACTATTTCATTGATTGCTGGACAAAAAGCAGTCGTAGTAAATGCAAGAAAATCGGTTGCAGGTTTTAAAGCAAGAGAAGGTGCACCAACAGGTATCAGAGTAACGCTTAGAGGTGACAATATGTATAACTTCTTTGATAAACTTGTGTCTATTGCTCTTCCAAGAGTAAAAGATTTTAGAGGAACACCAAGAAAAGGTTTTGATGGACGTGGTAACTATAACTTCGGTCTTCAAGAACAACTGATGTTTCCAGAAGTAGAATTTGACAAAGTAATCAAGACACATGGTATGAACATTGTTATTGTTACAAGTACTGAATCTGATAAAGAAGGTTTCGCGCTTTTAGAAAAGCTCGGTATGCCTTTTGCTAAAGGGAGAAACTAATGGCTAAGAAATCAATGATTGCTAAGCAGAAGAGAAAACCAAAATTCTCTTCACAAGCTTATACAAGATGTAACATTTGTGGTAGACCTCACTCAGTATACAGAGACTTTGGTCTTTGCCGTGTGTGTTTAAGAAAAATGGCAAACGAGGGACTTATCCCTGGTATGCGTAAAGCAAGCTGGTAAGGAGAATAAAAAGATGATGACAGATATAATTGCAGATTCTCTTACTCGTATAAGAAATGCTGCGCAAAGAAGACTAGACGTAACAACACTACTTCATTCAAAAACGATTGAGGCTACTGTATCTATTTTGGTAGATAAAGGATACTTAGAATCTTTTAAAGTAAAAGAAGATGGTAATAAGAAAACGATTAAAGTAGTGCTCAAATATGATGAGAATGAAAAAAGTGTTATTAATGAGATAAAAAAGATTTCTAAACCAGGGCGTCGAGTACACCAAGGTAAAGATGAAATAAGAACATTTAAAAATGGTTACGGTACTTTGATAGTTTCTACTTCTCAAGGTGTTATTGCTAATGATGAAGCGTTTAAACGTGGCATCGGTGGCGAAGTAATCTGTAGTATTTGGTAAGGAGATAAGATGTCAAGAGTAGGAAAAAGACCAGTTACCGTGGCAAGTGGTATTGATGTATCAGTTGACGGTACATGTCTCGTGGCTAAGAAGGGCAATCTTGAAAAAAGACTTGAAACACACGGTAGAGTAGAAATCTCTATTGATGGTTCAGAAGTTACTTTTACTAGAGTAGGTGAAGAGAAACAAGATGCAGCATTTTGGGGAACATACAGAGCGTTGTTCAATAATATCATCATCGGATTAGATAAAGGGTATACAAAATCTTTAGAAATCAATGGAGTTGGTTATAGAGCAGCAGTTCAAGGTAAAGTACTTAATCTTCAACTTGGATTTTCTCATGATGTTAACTATGATATTCCTGAAGGACTTGAAATGAAAGTTGAGAAGAATATCATTACAATTAGCGGAACAGACAAGCAAGCTGTTGGTCAAGCAGCAGCAGAAATTAGATCATTCAGACCACCAGAGCCTTACAAAGGTAAAGGTGTGAAGTACACAGATGAAGTTATCATCAGAAAAGCTGGTAAAGCAGCTGGTAAGTAAGGGGCGAAAAGTATGTTAAAAAGTATTCAAAAGAGAAAAAATAAACTTCGCGCTCAAAGAAAAGCTAGAGTGAGAGGTAAAATCTTCGGAACAGATACTCTTCCTAGATTATCTGTGTTTAAATCTAATAAATACTTCTATGCACAAGCAATCAATGACACAACTGGTGTTACATTGGTAGCTGTAGATGGAAGAAAACTTGGTTTAAAATCTAACAAAGAAGATGTTAAAAAGGTAGCTGCTGAGATGGCTAAAAATCTTGCTTCTAAAAACATTGAAAATGTAGTATTCGACAGAAATGGTTACTTGTACCATGGTGTTGTTGCTTCATTTGCTGATGGGCTTAGAGAAGCTGGAATTAAGTTTTAAGGAAGCATGATGCAAAATAATAATCAAAACGAAGAAGTCGAAAAAGAATTCGAAGAAGTAATTGTTAATATCGGTCGTGTTACTAAAGTTGTTAAGGGTGGTAGAAGATTTAGATTTACTGCACTTGTCGTGATTGGTGACAAAAAAGGTACAGTTGGATATGGATTTGGAAAAGCTAAAGAAGTACCAGATGCAATTAAAAAAGCGGTAGATGATGCACACAAAAACCTTGTGAAAGTAAACATCAAAGGAACAACAATAGCACATGACATTGAACATAAATTCAATGCCAGCCGTATTGTACTTAGACCAGCGTCTGAAGGTACAGGTGTTATTGCTGGTGGTGCTGCTAGACCAGTACTTGAGCTTGCAGGCATCCAAGATGTTCTTAGCAAATCAATCGGTTCTAACAACCCAAATAACCTAGTAAGGGCTACAATTCAAGCACTTACTAGAATCAAAGCGTAAGGGGTAATTATGGGTTTACATAATTTACAACCAGCACCTGGTTCAACGAAAAATAGAAAAAGAGTTGGACGAGGGCAGGGTTCAGGTACAGGTAAAACAGCTGGACGTGGTAACAAAGGTCAAAAGTCAAGATCTGGTTACTCTAAAAAAAGAGGTTTTGAAGGTGGGCAAATGCCACTTTACAAAAGATTACCTAAAATTGGTTTTACTTCTAAAGTAGAAAAACCATATGTAATCAATGTAGAAAAAATCAAAGCAGTTGCTGAACTTGCTGAGATTACAATTGAATCTATCAAGTCAGTACATAAGCTTGGTAAATCAGTAACAAGAGTGAAGTTGATTGGTGCCAGTGCAAAAGATCTTGCTGCTAAAATCAAAGATGAAGCTGTTACAACAAGCGGAAAATAATCATGGGCAATGCTTTAACTCAAAAAATCCTTATTACATTAGGGTTTCTATTTGCGTACAGAGTTTTAGCCTATGTTCCAACACCAGGTGTTGACCTCGCTGTTATCAAAGAATTTTTTGATAACAACACAGGCAATGGTGTTGGTATGTTAAATATGTTCTCTGGCGGTGCCGTTGAACGACTTAGTATTATCTCTTTAGGTATTATGCCTTATATTACTGCATCCATCGTGATGGAACTCCTTGCAGCTACTTTCCCCGCACTTGGTCAAATGAAAAAAGAACGTGACGGTATGCAAAAATATATGCAAATTATTCGTTATTTCACTATTTTTATTACGGTTGTTCAAGCTATTGGTGTCTCTATGGGACTACAAAGTATGACTGGACGTGCCGGACAAAGTGCTGTAATGATTGACCCTACAATGTTTACAGTAATCACAACTTTTTCAATGTTGGCGGGGACTATGTTATTGATGTGGATAGGTGAGCAAATTACACAAAAAGGTATAGGTAATGGTATATCTCTTATTATCTTTGCAGGTATTGTGTCAGGTCTTCCTTCTGCTATAGGTCAAACATTTGCTGCTGTAAACAGTGGGGAGATGAACTTTTTGGTAGTACTTGGTATCTTAGCCATTATGCTTATTACTATCTTAGCTATTATTTACGTGGAACTTGGTGAGCGTAGAGTCCCGATTTCATACTCAAGAAAAACGATTATGCAGAATCAAACAAAAAGAGTGATGAATTACATTCCTGTCAAAGTAAACCTTTCGGGTGTTATCCCTCCTATTTTTGCATCAGCTATTTTGATGTTCCCTTTGACAATGTTACAATCAACAACAAATGAGTTTGCAACTGCTATAGCAGACTCTTTAGCTCCAGGGGGTATTACATTTAATGTTGTAACTTTCTTGCTCGTGATGTTCTTCGCCTTCTTTTATGCATCTATTGCATTTAATGCGAAAGACATTGCTGATAATTTGAAGCGCCAAGGTGGTTTTATTCCTGGGGTGAGACCAGGTGAACATACGAAAGAGTTTTTGAATGAAGTGGCAAGTAGATTGACTGGTTCAGGTGCAGTGTACCTTGCTATTATTTCTACGATACCATTTATGATTATCTCAGGTATGGGGGCATCATTCTACTTCGGTGGGGTTGCTGTACTTATTATCGTTCAAGTTGCACTTGATACAATGAGAAAAATCGAAGCACAAAGAACCATGAATCAATATGATACTTTAGGTAACGTAGGTTTATAATGGCTATTGCTATTAGAAAACCAGATGAAATTGCTAAGCTGCGTGCAGCTGGCAAGATTGTCGGTCTTACCCTCCAACATCTTCAAAATCTTGTAAAACCAGGTATGACACTCAAAGAAATTGATACTTTAGGTGAAGCATATATTCGTGAAAAAGGGGCAATTCCTTCTTTTAAAGGTTTATATGGTTTTACAGGTTCAGTATGCACCTCATTGAATGAAGTGTGTATTCATGGTGTTCCAGATGATACTATTGTGCAAGAAGGAGATATCTTGGGATTAGATATTGGTACAAAACTGGATGGTTATTTTGGTGATGCAGCTATTACGATGGCAGTAGGTACTGTTTCAGAAGAAGATTATGCATTGATAGAGTGTTCTAAAGGGGCACTCTATCATGCAATAGATTCTATTAGAGAGGGTATGCGTTTTAAAGAGTTGACTAAACTTCTTGAAGACTATATTACTGAGGCAGGGTATGTACCTTTACGCGATTATTGTGGTCATGGGATAGGTACAAAACCTCATGATGAGCCGAATATACCAAATTATCTAGAAGGCAAGCCTAATCAGGGACCCAAAATTAAGAATGGTATGGTCTTTTGCTTGGAGCCTATGGTATGTCAAAAGAGTGGTCAACCTGTATTGCTTGAGGATCAATGGTCAGTAATAAGTGATGATGGTTTGAAGTCTTCACACTATGAACACCAAGTGGCCGTAGTAGATGGGAAAGCTGTAATCTTGACTGAAGTATAGGTTTCAAGATAGAAATATAAAATTAAATATACAATAAGTATGCAATTCATAAAGGAAGAAATACATGGCTAAAGATGATGTAATAGAAATTGATGG
>DQVJ01000014.1 GCA_015661795.1 Sulfurovum sp. | reverse complement strand
GTTGCATATTTAAAACCCATATCCTTAAGATCATCAAGAAAGCCTGCTGTTTCTGAGACCCCTCCAATTTTATAGATATAATCAACCAATGCTGCAATATCTTTTTTCTTTAATATTTTATTCCAATATTTTTCAGGTACATAATCAGGGATAATTGATTTCAAGATTAATCTACCAGCTGTGGAAGTTGCAATACTTCCATCTATTACTGTTCGAATACGTGCATTCAAGTCAAGTGCACTTTGCTCAAAAGCAATCTCTACTTCTTCCACATTAGCAAAAAGTTTATGCTCACCTTTGACATCATTCTTCTCTAGTGTCAGGTAATATAGCCCTAAAATCATATCTTGGGAAGGGACAGCAATCGCTTTACCAGAAGCGGGGAGCAAGATGTTCATTGAAGCAAGCATTAACACTTTTGCCTCAGCTATCGCTTCGTCAGAAAGAGGTACGTGTACCGCCATTTGATCCCCATCGAAGTCGGCATTAAATGCAGAACATACAAGTGGGTGCAATTGAATCGCTTTACCCTCGATGAGTCTTGGGTGAAATGCCTGAATTGAAAGTTTATGAAGTGTTGGTGCACGGTTTAGCAAGATAGGGTAATTATCAACTACTTCTTCAAGACATTCCCATACTTCATTTTCCTGCTTCTCAATCATTTTTTTGGCTTGCTTCAATGTTGTTGCATAACCCTTTTCCTCTAACTTAGCCATCAAGTGTGGCTTAAAGAGTTCGATTGCCATTTTCTTAGGAAGTCCACATTGATCCATACGTAAGTCAGGTCCTACAACAATAACAGAACGTCCAGAAAAATCCACACGTTTACCAAGAAGATTTTGTCTAAATCGTCCTTGTTTACCTTTAATCACTTCTGAGAGTGACTTCAATGGCCTCTTGTTTGCACCTTTTACAGCATTTCCACGTCTACCATTGTCAAATAAGGCATCTACCGCTTCTTGGAGCATACGCTTTTCGTTTCTGACGATAATTTCAGGAGCATCAAGTTCAACTAGTCTTTTCAAACGTTGATTACGGTTAATCACCCTTCTATAAAGGTCATTCACATCAGAGACTGCAAACTTACCACCATCAAGACTTACAAGAGGTCTTAAATCTGGTGGAAGGACTGGCAGTTGTGTTAACATCATCCATTCTGGTCTATTCCCAGAATGAAGGAATGCTTCAATTACTTTAAGTCTTTTTACAATTGTTTTTCTTTTTGCTTCAGACTTTGTTGCCCGGATATCTTCTTTTAATTGTGTAAACATTTCAACTAAATCTAAATCTGCAAGAAGGTCTTGTACTATTTCCCCGCCCATACGAGCGTCAAGTCCAGTATCTCCAAAACGTTGTACAATCTGCTGATATTGCTCTTCATTCAGTACATCATATTTTGCCAGTGGATTAAGCCCCTCACTATCATAAGATGCTTCACCAGGGCTTTTTACGATATACGCCTCGTAATAAAGAACACGTTCAAGGTCTTTCATCTTAACACCTAACAAAGTACCAATACGAGACGGAAGTGAAGAAACATACCAAATATGTGCCACAGGGGCAATAAGATCAATGTGACCCATTCTGTTTCTTCTTACTTTTGAAGAAGTAACTTCAACACCACACTTCTCACACACAACACCTTTATAACGCATCTTTTTGTATTTACCACAAAGACACTCATAATCTCTTATGGGGCCAAAAATTTTCGCACAAAAAAGTCCATCACGTTCTGGTTTAAGGGTTCTGTAGTTAATCGTTTCTGGTTTTTTTACTTCACCATATGACCATGAAAGAACTTTTTCAGGGCTTGCAACTCTTAGTTGAAGCGCTGCAATATCCATAGGTCTCTCTTCTTTGTTCATATCTATTGGTGTTAAATTCTCTAAAAATTTACTCATTTTCACCCTCCACTTCTTTTTTACTCTCATATAAATCTACATCCAGCCCTAGTGCTTGAAGCTCTTTGGTCAAGACAAACATAGTCTCCGGCACACCTGATTCTGGTACAGACTCACCTTTGGTGATAGCTCTATATGCTCTAGCACGTCCCTCAACATCATCTGACTTAATCGTCAACATCTCTTTAAGAATATGTGCTGCACCATATGCTTCAAGTGCCCATACTTCCATTTCCCCAAATCGCTGTCCACCAAAGAGTGCTTTACCACCCACTGGCTGTTGTGTCACAAGGGAATAAGGCCCTGTTGAACGCGCATGCACTTTTTCATCTACGAGGTGGTGAAGTTTCAACATATACATATACCCAACATTCACACGTTCTATCATCTTCTCACCCGTTTTGCCATCATAAAGGTTCATCTTTCCATCAGAATCAATCTTTGCAAGTTCAAACAACTTATCAAACTCTGCCTGGTTTGTACCTTCAAATACAGGAGCAGCAAATTTAACACCTCTAGACCAGTCTCTACCATATCTAAGTAAATCCTCATCAGACATATTGCCTAAAAGTTCTTTAGCATTCATCAGTTTTGCAACATCTGCAATCTCAATCATTTTTGCTCTAAGTTCTTTTATAAAATCACCTTGTTTTGTAGCAAACATTTCTTCTATTTGTTCACCAAGTCTCTTACCTACAAGTCCAAGATGCACTTCAAGAATTTGACCGATGTTCATACGAGAAGGAACCCCCAATGGATTCAGAATAATCTCTACAGGTCTTCCATCTTCCATATATGGCATATCAATCTCTGGAACAATATTGGAAACAATACCTTTGTTTCCATGACGTCCTGCCATCTTATCACCGACTTTAAGTTTTCTTTTTGTTGCAATATAAATCTTCACTAATTTCGTAACACCTGAAGGAAGGATATCATCTTTCTCAAGGATACTCAACTTCTCTTCATGATCATTTTTTAATCTTTTTTTCTGTTTAATAAAATAGTTTTTAAGTGATTCATATTCACTTTGTATCTCATCGGCATAGGATTGTACTACACCTCTAAGCGCAAATCTATTCACTTCTTTGATAGTTTCTTCAGGAACTTTAGATCCTGCTTTAAACTCTATTTCTCCAATAGTGACATCTTTTGCCAATTCCTGTAAAGAAAGATAATTTGCAATACGAAGAATCTCTTCCCTATCTATCATAAGTAGTTGATCATGATGATCTCCATCTAATATAGATTTTTCCTCTTCGTATGCTTGGATAGCGCGTGCATCTTTTTCATAACCTTTTTTTGTAAAGACTTTGATATCAACAACAACACCTTCCATAGAGGCTGGACAATAGAGTGATTTATTCACTACATGCCCTGCTTTTTCACCAAAGATAGCTCTTAATAGTCTTTCTTCTGGTGTTGGTTTAATTTCACCCTTTGGAGATACTTTACCAACTAAAATCATACCTGGTTTCACATACGTACCAATCTCGACAATTCCAGATTCGTCTAAGTGGAGAAGTTCGTCTTCACGGATGTTTGGAATATCTCTAGTGATTTCTTCAGTTCCGTGCTTAAGTTCTCTTGCTTCTACTTCCTTTTCATAGGTATGCACAGAAGTAAAAGTATCTTCACGTATGATTTTTTCAGAAATGACAATAGCATCTTCATAGTTATATCCATACCAAGGCATAAAAGCAACCATAATATTTTTACCAATAGCCAATTCACCCTGATCCATATTCGCACCATCAGCAATAACTTGTTTCGCCTCAACTTTAGCACCAAGTTTCACAATAGGTGTTTGTGTAAATGTAGTGTTCTGGTTGGTTCTCATATTTTTTTCCATCGGATAATGGTCAATAAATACACCCGTTTCATCTTCACCCATGATGTAAATGTTTTTACCATCTACCTTTTCCACTGTACCCGCTCTTTTTGCTTTGACTGCTTCCCATGCATCACGAGACACTATCGCTTCCATCCCTGTACCAACAACGGGTGCATCCGTTTTTAAAAGAGGCACTGCTTGACGTTGCATATTTGAACCCATGAGTGCACGGTTAGCATCATCATGTTCCAAAAATGGAATTAATGCTGCAGCTGATCCAGAAATCATCAATGGAGAAATATCAATAAGATCAACACGTGTTGCATCATTAAGTTCGATGTTTCCATTGAGTCTCGTCTCTATAAGGTCTTCTTCAATGCGTCCATCTTCAGTTAACACAGTAGAAGCAGGAGCAATACATTTGTCCTCTTCTTGTGTGGCAGTAATGTAAACAATTTCGTCAGTTACTTGACAATCTTTTACCACTTTATAAGGCGCTTCAATAAACCCATGTTCATTTACTTTTGAGTAGGTAGCAAGTGTGTTGATAAGACCAATATTCTGCCCCTCTGGTGTTTCTATCGGACAGATACGACCATAGTGCGTTGGATGTACATCTCTTACTTCAAATCCAGCACGCTCCTTTACAAGACCACCTTCCCCAAGTGCTGAAAGTCTTCTTTTGTGTGTCACTTCTGAAAGTGGGTTTGTCTGATCCATAAACTGAGACAATTGCCCTGATGAGAAAAATTCTAAAATAGTGTTCGTAATCATTTTAGAGTTCAATAAGTCGTGAGGCATCAATTCATCAATAGTTCCAGATACAGTTGTCATTTTATCTCTAATAGCTTTTTGCATCTTGATAAGACCATTGTGTAACTCATTGCCAAGAAGTTCACCAATAGCTCTAATTCTTCTATTTCCTAGGTGATCTCTATCATCAATATGACCTTTCCCATTTTTTACCTTAATAAGATACTTCACTACATTAATAAGGTCTTCCGCCGTCAATACAGTCGCATACTCAGGGATATCAAGACCTAATTTATGGTTCATTTTCATACGACCAACTTTCGTTAAGTCATATCTTTCAGGATCAAAGAAAAGTTGTCTTAGAAATGCTTTTGCAGCATCAGGTGTCACAGGTTCACCTGGTCTCATTACTTTATAAATACGAATCGCTGAAAGTACGTTCTCATCCTCGATCTCTTCAGTTTGCTTAAGAAGTCTCAAGCTTTCTTGATCGGCGATAAATGCATTAATAATAGACATATCAGCACCTTCTGCAAGGTCATTGATAATTTCAATTGTCGTAATACCCTGTTCTATCATCTTTTTAAGCTTGGCTTCATCTAATGGTGTCACTACATCATAAAGCACTTCTCCACTTTCTTGATCAATCACTGGTGATGCTAAGTGTCTTTCCATAAGTACTTCGAGTGGATATTCAACCCACTCAAGACCCTCTTCTATAAGCTTTTCTGCTTTTCTCTTTGTCAGTCTTTTACCTGCAGAAACAACTGTATTACCGTCAATATCTTTCACATCATAGTCTGCTCTACCACCAAAATCTTCAGCATCGAACTTCATAAGGAATCTGTTGTCCTTAATACTGATTTTTTTTGTTGCATAAAAAAGTTTAATAATATCATCTTTTGAATAATCTAATGCTCTAAAAAGAATAGTTACAGGAATTTTTCTTCTCTTATTAATACGTGCATAAAGAATCTCTTTTGAATCATACTCAAAATAGAGCCATGAACCACGATCTGGTATGATTTGTGCAGAGTAAAGAAGAGGAGAACCTATGGTTGTTCCTTCTTCCTCTTTAAAGATTACCCCTGGAGAGCGGTGAAGTTGATTTACAATAACCCTTTCAACACCATTCACGACAAACGACGTTCTTTCTGTCATCAGAGGAATATCTCTTACAAATACCGCTTGTTCTTTAATTTCTTTTGGGTCAAGTTTCTCTCCCGTCTTTTCATCTCTGTTCCAAATCGTTAATGCAATATTCATCTTTAATGACACAGAGTAGGTCAATCCTCTTTCCATACATTCTCTGACTGTATATTTAGGCTTTATAATTTCAGAGTTTTTATAAGAAAGAGTAACTCTATTTTGCTGATCATGGATAGGGAAGGCCGATCTAAAAACTTTTTCTAAAGTAGAGTTTTTTCTATCTTTTTCACCCATCATTAAAAAATT
>DQVJ01000256.1 GCA_015661795.1 Sulfurovum sp. | reverse complement strand
GTTAAGGTCTGTCCTGCGACCACCAGGGTGTTATCATCCACACTTTTAACCAGACTGAGTGCTGGAAGAGGATCAGGAACAGTAATATTTACAGTATATGAATGTACACATAAGGGATCTGCACCTGCATTATCACCTGCAGACAGATTCCAGTTACCTACAGGATTGTCTCCTATATAATTATTTAAGTTTCCATTATTGGGATTAAAAGTACCACTAGATGGTGTCCCTGATGGGTTTGTCGCAACAGTTTGATCAAATAGAGTGGTAACATTACCTATATTTACTCCACCTGAATACGTATTTGGTCTAATCAGTCTTTCATTCCCAGTTGGACCATTTATTCTAAAATTTGTTTCATTATGATATGCGAATCCTGTTGAGGGACTTGTACATGAGCCGTCTGTCTTCAGCCAAGTAATTGAAATTGTTACTTGTGTAATAGTGGCACCAGTATAAAAGTCTGCAGCACTAAAATTGACAGCAGGCAAGTTTACAGCATAATTTGCAGTACCATCTACGGTTACAGTGGGCCCCGGATATGTCTTAGTGACAGTAAGGGCATGTAAAGGGGTAATTAAAAAAAATATAAAAAATATAAATAGTTTTAATAGCTTTTGCATATAGGCTCCATAGCATTAGAAAGTGCTTAATGCTTATATTATATAATAAAAATATGAAATTTCACTGTTTGAAAATTATAGAACGATGCCTATGGATTAAAAAGAAGTTTATTAAGAAGAATAGTGTTCCCAAAAGTTACTTTGGGAACAGATTAGAAAATATAAAATTATTTTTTAAGTGGTGTCACATACATGTTTATATAACGTCCTTCCTGAGAAGGTTTACTTTCTAGGTTACCAACATCTTCAAGCATAGGCCAGACACGGTTAAGCACATCTACTCCCCATTCTGGGTTTGCCATCTCTCTTCCTCTTAGGAAAACACGTAATTTTACATGTTTGCCTTTTTCCAAGAACTCTCTAGCGTGTTTTACTTTATAGTTAATGTCGTTTTCGGCTATTTTACAAGAAAACTTAACTTCTTTAACTTCAATTTTCTTTTGGTTTTTACGGGCTTCTTTTTTCTTTTTTTCTAGCTCGTATTTGTGTTTTCCGTAGTCCATGATTTTAGCAACAGGAGGTTTTGCATCTGGGGACATGAGTACAAGGTCTAACCCTTTTTCATTTGCTATATTCATCGCCTCATCACGAGATATGATACCAAACTGTTCACCATCATCACCTAAAACTCTTAGTTCAGGGATTCTGATAGCATCATTCATGATGGTATCATCAGGCTTTTTTCTTCCTCTGTTGTTTCTGTCGTTTTGTCTACTCAAATTTTTCCTTCTTGAAGTTGTTTTGTCAATTTTACCATAAATTCATCTTGTGTAAGATTATATTGTTCTTTCTCTCGTCTGTCACGAATTGCGACTGTTTTATTTGTTACTTCTTCTTCTCCCACAATCACAACATAAGGCACACGCTGCTTTTCTGCATTACGTACACGTTTGTTCAGTGAATCATTTTTGTCATATACTTCGGCGTCAATCCCCTCTTGGAGTAGACTTTTCTTAAGTGTATAAGCATATTCTGTGTGACTTTCAGAAATCGGTATGAAGATGACTTGTGTAGGGGAAAGGAAGAAAGGAAACTCTCCTGCATAGTGTTCTGTAAGTATACCTATGAAACGTTCAAAGGAACCAAGGATAGCACGGTGAATCATTACTGGTTGCTTACGGGTATTGTCCTCAGCCACATACTCTACCTCAAAACGTTCAGGGAGGTTAAAGTCTACCTGTATCGTACCACACTGCCATTTACGTCCTATAGCATCTGTAATTTTAATGTCAATCTTAGGTCCATAAAATGCACCTCCCCCTTCATCTATTGTATAAGGTAAATGGTTACCATCAAGTGCATCTTTTAGACCTTGGGTTGCCACTTCCCAGACAGCATCATCTCCAATCGCTTTTTCTGGTTTGGTTGATATCTCCATAGTATATTCAAAGTCAAAGAGCTTCATCACTGCATCTACAAACTCTACTACTTCAAGTACTTCTGCTGCTATTTGGTTAGGTTCACAGAAGATATGTGCATCATCTTGTGTAAATTCTCTCACACGGAAAAGTCCATGAAGTACACCTGATTTCTCATGTCTGTGTACTACGCCATATTCATAATAGCGCAGGGGAAGATCACGGTAACTTTTTGGTATTTGTTTAAAGACTTGGATGTGTCCAAGACAGTTCATCGGTTTGATGCCATATTCTTGTTCATCAATAGTAGTCAGGTACATATTGTCACCATAACAGGCATAGTGTCCAGAAGTTCTCCACATGTCTGCTTTAAGAATCTCTGGCCCACGCACAGGTTCGTAGCCACGGCTAAGGTGGGCTTTATGTAGAATATTCTCTAGTTTATAACGGAGTTTTGCACCTTTTGGCATCCAAAAAGGAAGTCCCGATCCTGCGGCTTCGTTAAACATAAAGAGATCCATTTCTTGACCAATTTTTCTATGGTCGCGCTTTTTGGCCTCTTCCATCATAAGCAAGTGTGCTTTGAGTGATTCTTTGTCTGCAAAAGCGATACCGTAAATACGTGTAAGCATCTCAGCATTTTCATTACCACCAAGGTAGGCACCTGCTACACGAGTGAGTTTAAAGTTATGTAAAAAACGGAGTGCAGGAACATGAGGCCCTCTGCATAAGTCTTCAAAGTCGCCTTGTTTGTAAATAGATAAAGTATCATCTTCTATACGTGACATGACTTTTTGTTTTAAGTCATCCTTCGAAAACTTTTCTAAAGCTTCTGCTTTACTTAGTTCATATTTTTCTATTTTATATTTTTTCTTGATGAGTTCTTTCATCTTCTTCTCTATAGCTTTTAAGTCAGCTTCCCCAATGGTTTCATCGACCCTAAAGTCATAGTAAAAACCTTCATCCACCACGGGGCCTACAAAAAACTGTGCATTTGGGTAGAGTTCTGTAATAGCTTGTGCCATGAGGTGTGCTGTAGAGTGACGTATTATCTCCAAAGATGCTTTAGAATTATCATATTCTATAGGAGAGGCTGTAGGGTTTTCACCTGCACTTTGTGTATCAACTATGTTACCCTGGTCATCGATGTAACCTATAATATTTTCGTTCAAATTAAACCTTTGTGTAAACGCAACTTACATTGTCCGCGTTAAAAATGTCGCCATTATAGCTAAAAGTTAAATAAAGATAAATTAGTTTTATTTTAAGTATCTCTTGGCTATACTTCCAGCCTATAAAATGCTGATGTTGACTAAGCGTTGGCGGTATTTTCATAGGATCGCGTAACTCAGTTGGTAGAGTACTTCCTTGACATGGAAGAAGTCGTTGGTTCGAATCCAATCGTGATCACCATCTATTTATTCTTCACCTACAAAAAAAATAAGAAAAATCATCATACCTATTACAAAGTATACAGACAATATATAATGAGCAGAAGATTATAAATGGAAGACTACCCCCCAGTTTTGGCCCATATAAGTTAAAATCTTTTATGAGTAATGAACTTCCTTTGTCATAGTGCATATAACGATACGTTCCGATAACATCACCTCCAAGAAAATTTACAGCCTATGCTAGTACTTGCTTGCCAAGTTAAGTCTGAATCCCCTGTACCTAATATCAAAATGATATGGTATATACCACTGAGTATTAAGCGTCTATTCACCGCGTAGCCCAATGACGGCATCATAATTATCGATAGAAGAAGAAAGTGTACCATTCCAAAAGCGTCCACCGCTACGTGTCACATCTAGCCCTAATCCAAAGTAGCGTACTCCTGTGATAAAGTTAATATCCATATTGTTTTCATTTACAAGATTGTAGCCTCCATAGAAACCAAAAAGCTTTGCTCTAAGCTCAAGGTTATAGTTAACCGTTTGGGTTTATACCCTGTGTGTCTCCAGATATTTTTAGGTAAATTAAATCTGCTATAAATGACCATTTGTTTTGGCGTAGTTCATAGGTGCCCATAAATATAGCATCTAAGCTGTCTATAGCATTGGCATTAGCCTCATCATCAGGTTCGCCAGGTACTTTAAAGGTTAATTCTCCACTCAGTGTTGGTAACCAGCCATAAATGGATATTTTCTGTTCTGCTGGATAGGCAGATATTGGGATGAATCCAATGAGGGCACCTAGGAGTAAATTTCGCATGATTGTCATAATATTATAATCCTTTAATAGGGGGATACAACGGCTTTGTATACCAAGGTGTCTCCTTGATAAAAAGGTTGATAATAAGCATTGTCACATCTTCTATATGAGATTCCATTCACTACGACTGTAGTACATGATTTTGGCATCGTTGCAGAAGCAATAATAGACCCTATTGCAACAGCTGTAGTAAAAGCTAAAATGGGATGTCCGTGGTAGTAACCATAGCCACCATGGTGATAACCTCCTCCATAGTGATTGACAGTAATATTTCTATTGACATTACGATTTCTATTTACGTTCCTATTGACATTACGATTTCTATTTACGTTCCTATTGATATTACGGTTTCGGTTTAGATTTCTGTTTCGTCTTGTCGGCCTTGCCCTTGCTTCTCCCCGTCTAGCTTCCGCTTGTTGAAATAGAGAGATTGAGACTGCTGTTGATGTATGATCAACTCTTTCTACAAGAATAGAAGGAGAAAATAGTCCTAGCATTACCGTTACGATTCCAAATTTGGCTAAAAATATATTTTGTGTTTTCATCTTTTTCTCCTTTAGTTTGCACTTTCTACAGGTATCTTCATTAAGTCTTCAGATGGGGTAAAGACAAAGTCACTGGCTTGAATAGTTGAGGCATCTTTCCATTTGATAGATGAATCTATACGTAAATGTTTTTTAGTTGTTGTGTCAATAACACTATAACTTTTTACCAAAGGGGCATCCCCTGTGGTGATCCAAATATGTACTTCTCTTTTGTTATTTTTAAAAGCAACATAGTGACAAGGAATATCGCCCACATCTACTACGCCAAAGCTTTTGCTTTTGTCAAAACGTGTACGTTTAGGCATATCTTGGTAAAGTAACGATGTCAAGGGCGCATTGATGCCAAATGCTTTAATAAGAAAATCTAAAGCATCATCAATATTTTTTTGTACCTTGATTTCTCCATAGTAACCAAAAGTATGGTCTACCATCGTATATTTTCCATCAAGTAGATAATTTGTCCGGTCTTTGGTATCCCCTTTTACATCTATACGTAATTTATCGGGCCTGATTAGCTTAACTGAGACTTCATGTTTTAACTTGAAAACTTGGGTATTGTTTTCACTATATGTATCATAAATAACTGCATCAAAAGCATATTTATCTAAACTTCCTAGATAGGTTTGTGCTTTTGTGATAATGTCTTTTGCATGTATATCTTTTGCAAGAAGTGTAGTGCTCCCAACTAAAATGACTGCACCTACTATATAAAAAATCTTATGTACCAATTTCATTCTTACCCCTTTAGTTATAGATAAGTATATGATAGCCTAATTTATTTAAATATACGAGTTGATGAAAAAAAGGGTGCAGGGTAGTAACAAAAATTATCTGGCACTTAAATGAAGGTCTCAGCCACAAACGTTTTGGTTACTTGTCCCCCAAAACGATAGATACCTTCTTCATAGTTTACATACAGCTCATCCCCACTTATGGGGTGTACTTTTATTTGCCCAGAGATCTTGTCTTCTTTATGGTTACGTATAAAACATGCGACCATCCCTGTACCACAGGCTAAAGTTTCATCTTCGACTCCACGTTCATAGGTGCGGACATACATAGTATCCCCGTCAAGTTTACAAATATTTATATTGGCATTATATTTGTGGCGTAAGGCTCTTGCTTCTTC
>DQVJ01000193.1 GCA_015661795.1 Sulfurovum sp. | reverse complement strand
TTAAAGGATAAAAATAATAAATAGTATAATGACATAAAAAGGAAAGATACATGCAGTTAATTTTCATTGTTATCCTAGGCGCTGTACTTGGGTTTATGTATGGTAGTTTTACGGATGGGTTTATTTTTAGTCAAGATATATGTCTCTTTGCAGGTATTACCCTTATCATGCCATCTTTATTTAAATTTAAATTAGGTGATATACAACTTGTTTGGGTTCATAAAGTTGTACTTGCAAAAGGTTTTGTACTTAACTATATGATTTTGCCTTTCATCGCGTTGAGCCTTGGATTTCTGACACAGGATTTTGGCATTGTTTCTGGTTTACTTTTGATTTCACTTTTAAGTGGAGGTGGTATGGTTATGCATTGGATTAAAAAATCCAGTGGAGATACCTCTTTGGGTTTTTTACTTCTATTCATTAATTTACTTTTTATTTCATTCTCTTTACTTCTTTTACATGTTTTTGCACAATATGCTGCACCCTATTTTGATATAAGTTATGACAGTGAAATAAGTATAAGCAGGTTTAATGAAGCAGTCATAACACTTTTAATCGTGATACCTTTTCTTGCCAGTCGTGTGGTTATATGGATTACCCCATTGGTTGAGGTGATTGAAAAATATCGCAGATTTATTAGCCATATAAGTATATTTATTATTTTGTTTTATCTGTTTGGTTTACAAAACTCTCAACTTCTCGTAGATGTGTATGATTTTGAACCGGAACTTATTCCTATTTCCTTTGTGGTTGTTTTTTTCTTTTATCTCTTCACTTATATGGTTTCAAAGTTTATGTATAACCTTGACTCAGCGCAGGAAAGAGCAGCATTTTGGCACAGTGTTACAAGATATCTTACATTAGCGTTAGTTATCTCTACATTTTCAGTGACAACCTTTGGTGTGTCTATGCTTTTACCTATTATGTTTGCGTATATTGTACAGATACCATGGGCCATTTATATCAATAAAAAGGTCATGCACTACTCGTAGTTTTGTCCTTATATGCCTAGCCCAAATGTTTTATTTAAATATGTGTTCTTTATTTGCTCCTAATATCGTGTAGGCGATGTAAAAAATAATATTTATGCTAAAATGCCACGCATATAATATAGTGTAAGGAAATACCTTGTTTAACATTCAAAATTATTCAAAACAAAACATTAAAAATGATGTGCTCTCAGGTGCTTTGGTAGCTGTGGCACTTGTACCTGAAGCTATTGCTTTTTCATTTATAGCCGGGGTTTCTCCTGTAGTGGGGCTTTATGGTGCATTTATCATAGGACTTATTACGGCTATACTTGGCGGTAAACCAGGTATGATTTCAGGAGCAACTGGCTCTGTAGCAGTGGTTTTTGTGGGGATGGGCTTGTCTGTAAAGGCTATGTACCCTGATTTGGGAACAGAGGATTTAAGTATGATGGTTTTACACTATATATTACTTACCTCTATTATCGCAGGACTCATTCAGATAGCTATAGGGCTTATGAAAATGGGTAAGTTTATACGTCTTGTACCCCAACCTGCACTCTTTGGGTTTGTAAATGGTTTGGCGATAGTTATTGCTATGGCGCAACTTACTTTCTTAGCTCCTGCTAATGTAGAACAGTATAACTCATGGATAGATGTGGTCAAAGCAAGTTTTTCTGAAAACTACATCATGTATATTATTATCATTATTACGATGGCAACCATGCAGTTTTTACCTAAGCTCTCAAAAGCTGTGCCCGCAGGACTGGTAGCGATTGTAGCCATCACGTTAGTTGTCTATTTTGGTGATATTAATACCAAAACAGTAGGTGATTTAGCAGACCTTTCCAATGTCTCTATGCCTAGTTTTGTGATGCCTTTGTCTGAACTCTTTTCATGGCAAGCCATGTCCATCATTATACCTGTAGCCTTCATCGTTGCACTTGTAGGGCTTATAGAGTCTTTACTTACACTTTCAGTACTTGATGAAATGGGGGGAGAACGTGGGTCTGGTAACAAAGAGTGTGTGGCACTTGGTCTAGGTAACACAACTTCAGGACTCTTTGGTGGGATGGCAGGTTGTGCGATGATAGGACAATCAGTGATTAACTTTACCTCTGGTGGTCTTGGACGCTTGTCTTCATTTACGGCGGCTGTACTACTCATCATCCTTGTGGTAAGTTTTTCAAATGTCATTGCAGCTATTCCTGTGGCCGTGCTCGTAGGTATCATGTTTATGGTGAGTATTGGAACCTTTGAGTTCTCTTCTGTAAAGCGTCTCAAACACATGCCTAAGTCGGATGCCTTTGTGCTCATCGTTGTTACCATTATTACGGTACTTGAAGACTTGGCAGTGGCTGTCATAGCAGGTATCATCATCTCTGCACTTGTTTTTGCTTGGAAACATGCAAAGATTATGGCTAGAACAAAAGAAGTAAATGGTAAGAAAATATATGAGCTTGACGGCCCACTTTTCTTTGGTTCTGTTACCTCTTTTAATGAACAGTTTGATGTTGAAAATGATCCTGAGGAAGTGGTGATAGACTTTAAAAATGCACGCGTTATGGACAGTTCTGGTGCAGAGGCGATAGATAGTATTACTGAAAAATACAAAAAATCAGGAAAAAAACTTACACTTAGACATCTCTCTCAAGACTGTAAAAAGGCCTTACATTCTGCAGGTCCATTTTGTACCTATGAAGAAGATGATCCTACTTATAAGGTTGCTAAAAATATTTAGTAAGTATGAAATCATATAAAGTCTATTGATTTAATTGACTTTATGTTAATATATATCAAATTTTTGAGAAAGGATATGTATGAATAGACAATATATAATACTGTTTCTTATACCCTTTACTATGGTATCTGCCAATATGGATTTTGAATATGTTGGGGTGGAAGTGAATATGACTACAGCAGAGAACAAAAAAAAGAGTTTTCTCGTAAAACGGCATATTCCTCAGGAGTGTAAAAAAGTATTGATTAATAACAAAAATCTATGGACAGGAGACTTTGCCCATAAGTCTGTACCTGCTGTTTGTAAATCTACTTTTGTACATACAAAAGGAAAACTTTTACCTA
>DQVJ01000039.1 GCA_015661795.1 Sulfurovum sp. | reverse complement strand
TAGATGGTAAAAGTATTATTGTCTATGAAAGTGAAGTAGAAAATTGTGTGATTAAAGAGATAGGTCGCTTAAGAGAGATAAGTTTTCGTCATGTAGGTGAAGGAACTGGGAAAAAACGTGATATTGATGGCTATGATTTTTATTATAAACATTTGATTATATGGGATAATGAAACATTGGAAATAGCAGGTGCCTATCGTATAGGTGATTGTAGAGAAATCATAGAAGATTTTGATGAAGAAGGTCTTTATACCACAACATTGTTTGACTTCAAAGAAGATTTTGCCTCTTATTTTGAACATGGCTTAGAACTGGGAAGAAGTTTTGTACAACCCAAATACTGGAACTCTAGGGCACTGGACTATCTATGGCAAGGTTTAGGGGCATATGTTAAATATCATTCCCATATACAGTATTTGTTTGGTCCAGTAAGCATGAGTCAGAACTTTGGTGCAAAAGCACAAGCGTTGCTTATTTATTTTTATAGTCATTATTTTAAAGCTAAATTTGATTTGGTAAAACATAAAGAACCTTATAGAATCAGTAGTGAATTAAAAAGGTATTGCAGAACAGTATTCTCTGGTAATGACTATAAATCAGATTTACGTAGACTGAAAGAAGAGTTGGGATATATGGGATATATGATACCTACACTCTATAAACAATATGCAGGTCTCTGTGAAAAAGGTGGTGTAGCGTTTTATGATTTTGGACACGATAAACAATTTAACGACTGTATAGATGGATTTATTTTGGTAGATTTAAAACTTTTAAAAGAATCAAAAAGAAAAAGATATTTTTTATAAAAACAATGATGTAACCAAAATGTTTCCAAGCTATAATATACTTCGCACAATCCAAATGGATATCACACACTTTTCTAAAAAGGAAAAAATATGACATTTCAAAACATAATAGCAGCAACAGTAGCAGCAACAGTAGCACTTACCGCAGTCAATGCAGATGAACTTAAAGGTAGAGGGGCATCTTTTCCTGGACCAGTTTACAAGGCATGGACAGCAGAGTATTTTAATGCAACGGGAAAAAAAGTAAATTATACGCCAACAGGTTCAGGGGATGGTATCAAGTCTATCAAAAAAAGAATGGTCGATTTCGCAGGTTCTGATAAACCACTTAAACCAAAAAAACTCAGAGATGCAAAGCTTTATATGTTTCCTTCAGTTGTAGGTTCTATTGTGCTTTCTTATAATATTGATGGCGTGAAAGATGGTGAACTAAAACTAAGCCGTGCAGCTATTGATGCTATTTTTTCTGGAAAGGCAACGCATTGGGATGATGCAGTGATTACAAAAGAAAATGCAGGATTAAAATTACCACACGCTCCTATTACTACCTGTGTAAGAGCAGATAAATCAGGAACTACATTTAACTTTACGTACTTCCTAAACAAGATTAACCCCGAAGTCAAGGTAAGTAAGAAACCAAAGTGGGCAGCATCAAAAGTGATAGCAGGCAAATCAAACTCTGGTGTATCAGCAAATATTCAACAAATTAAAAACTCTATTGGGTACATTGAATACTCATATAAAATTAAATTAGGTCTTCCCGCAGCACAAATTGAGAATAAAGAGGGACACTTTATTAATCCAACCGTAAAGTCTTTTCAAGATGCAGCAAAATATGCTTCATGGACAGCAGACAATGATTTTTATGCAGTTATCGGTGATCCAGAAGGTGCAACATCATACCCAATTGTAGCGGCAACATTTATTTTGCTTCCAGAAGAAAAAACAGAAACAAACAAAGCAGTTACTGCATTTGTTGAATGGGCATACACAAATGGTGACAAAGCCGCAGAAGAACTTGGTTATGTACCACTTCCAGCTAGCACTAAAGATGCTATTAGGGCATATTGGGAAGCCAAAAAGATTAAATAATTTTTATATACCCTTCTGCTACCGTACCAATCGGTGCGGTACGTACTATTTTGCTAGTTCTATAATAAATTCTCTTTTTTATAGGGTTATCAAAATGTTACTAATATGTTATACTATCGCGTAATTTTTATTAAGGTGTGTATTATGGGCGGAAAACTCTTCCGAAACTTTTCATTTTTTTCAGCAACACTCTCCTTTTTTCTTTTGATTGGGATTTTCGCAATACTGTTTACCTATGCACAAGAAGCACTTCATGCATTTGGTTTTGATTTTTTGTGGACCGAAGACTGGGAGCCGGGTGAAGATGATGAAGGGGGTATTTTTGGTGGATATATCCCTATTATTGGTACCTTGCTGAGTACCATCATAGCAATGCTTATAGCAACTCCATTGGCTATGGGGATTGCTATATTCCTTACAGAAATTGCTTCACAAAATGTGGCAAAACCGGTTTCTATAGCTATCGAGTTACTTGCAGCTATTCCTAGTATCATTTATGGTATGTGGGGGCTCTTTTATTTTGCGCCTATCGTACAAAGTACATTCGGTGGCAATGGTGTAGGACTGTTGACTGCAGGAATTGTTTTGGCCATTATGATAATCCCTTTTATGGCAGCTATTACACGCGATTCTATGAATACTACGCCAGAGGTACTAAAGGAATCTGCCTATGCCATGGGTGCAACAAAATTTGAAGTCATTAAAGATGTGATAATGCCATATTCTAAAGGTGGGATTATTGGTTCGATTATTTTGGCACTTGGGCGTGCACTTGGTGAGACAATGGCGGTTGCGTTTCTTATAGGGTCTGTGATGAGCACAGTCAGCAAGGTAACGGATCCGACAACATCCATACCTGTACTTTTGGCAAATAATTTTGCTGAATCGGAAGATCTGGAGATGAGTTCTATGTACTTTTTGGCACTGGTATTGTTTGTTGTGAGTTTTGCCATTATTTCTATTGCAAAGTTCTATTTTTTAGGCAAAAAGGTTAAATAATGAATAGACTATTACTTAATAAAATAATTTTGGTTCTCTCAACGCTCTCTGCGGTCATAGGTATCAGTTTTCTTTTTTGGATATTGGCAACACTGAGCTATAAAGGTATTACAAGCATTCATTGGAGTACTTTCACAAACGATCTAGTAGAAGGGGGAATCCGTAACTTGCTTGTAGGTCAGTTTACAATGGCAATTATAGCTACCCTCGTAGCTGTGCCTATTGGAATGATGGCAGGTATTTATCTACGAGAATATGGACACGGTTCAAAACGTGCAGCAGTGATTCGTAATTTAAGTGATGTAATGATGTCTGCTCCATCTATCGTCATAGGGGTATTTGTGTATGCGCTTTTAGTTGATCCTTTTGGTGGTTATAATGGTTGGGCAGGGGCAGTAGCACTTTCTATTATGATGATACCTATCATCATCTCTACAACAGATAATATGCTGGCACTTGTCCCCACAGAGCTGAGAGAAGCAGGTATGGCTTTGGGGGGAAGTAAACATAAAATTATTTTACAAATCGTTGTACGTGCAGCCAAAGTGGGTATTACTACAGGGGTGATGCTCTCTTTTGCCCGTATTATTGGTGAGACAGCGCCACTTTTATTTACCTCTGCAAATAACCAGTTTTTTACCATGGATTTATCTGGGCAGTTCCCTTCCCTTACCGTGAGTATCTATAATTTGGCTACCTATCCAGACAGTGAGAGTAGAGAGTTGGCCTGGGCCGCTTCATTTATATTGACGGCGATTGTTCTGTGCATCAATCT
>DQVJ01000051.1 GCA_015661795.1 Sulfurovum sp. | reverse complement strand
ATGGGCATTGGCTTTTCCCTCTTCTACTGTAAGCACGGCATTAAGCAACAAAACTCCCTGCTTTGCCCATGGCATAAGGTAACCAGTATGTGTATTGTCTACTCCCACATCAGCATAGAGCTCTTTATAAATATTTTGTAGTGATTTAGGTAGAGGTTTGACATCCTCCTTAACAGAAAAGCACAGACCGTGTGCATGCCCTTTGGTGGGATATGGGTCTTGCCCCAAGATGACTACTTTTACTTCATCAAGAGGTGTAATATTCAAGGCTTCGAACCAATGTGCTTTGAAAGGCAGGATCGTTTTTCCTTTTGCCTCCTCATGATGCAAAAATTTTTCCAATACCTGCATATAAGGCTTGTCCCATTCATTGGCAAGTGCTTGTTGCCATGAAGATTCGTTAAGTAGTGTTTGCATTGTTATTACTTTATGTTTCATTTTTGCTATGGATATGATACACCTTAAAACCCCAATTTTTACTTCCATTACTGTGTTCTATACACTCCCACCCTAGCCTTTCAAGTTCCCTGCTAAGAAGCCAATGCATCCCACCATGACCCATAAGTGCTATACTCTCATGCTTATTTGCTAAATGAATGAGATGGTCACTTGCTCTTTTGGCTCTGTGCTTTGCTTCAGTATAAACCTTAGATTTTTTTCCAAACCCTACAAGCATCATCAGTCTTAGTAACACCAACCACATTTTAGGGGAGAGTTTCAGTAAAAATCCTTGTGTCTTGGGCAAGTCTATCTCATCAAAAAGGCTATTTTCCTCTATGGGTTCTACCCCTATCACCTCTAAAGAATCTACTGTACGAGAAAGACTGCTTGCCAATACAAAATGAGCATCATTAATACGTTGTATCACCTCTTTGCTTGGTAATGTTGTGTCTATAGGGGCATTGTTGTATTTCTCCACCCATATGTTCATTTGGGAGGCTGATATCTTTTCTTTACTCTCTAGGAGAACTTTGGCGTGGCGGATGAGGATGATTTTCATAGGATTAACTATCAAAAACCATATCTAAACTTTTGAAACCTTTTATCTCTATAGGGTTACCTGAAGGGTCAGTAAAAAACATAGTATATTGCTCTCCCACTTCTCCTAAAAATCTTCCTACAGGGGCTATGATAAACTTTGTGTCAACGGCTTCAAGACGTTTTGCTACTCTCTCCCAAGCATCCAACTGTAGTGCCACACCCAAATGAGGCATAGACACCAGATGCTCTCCTACTTTACCTGTGTTTTTCACTTTAAAAGGTTCACCTAAGTGCATAGATATTTGATGTCCAAAAAAGTTGAAATCTACCCATGTGTCGGTACTACGTCCTTCTGTACACCCAAGTATATCACGGTAAAATACTCTAGTCTCTTCTAAGTCTGTAACATTAAATGCTAAATGAAAAATAGATTGCATCTTTTGTCCTTTGTGAACAAATTGTACCAAATAGTACATAAATTTAAAATAACCCTTGACATTATGTACCACTTGGTCTATAATACTTCCATGACTAACAAAATACAAACCCGTGGGAGACCAAAAGCATTTGACGAGACAGAGGCCTTAACTTCTGCTATGCACTACTTTTGGGAACATGGGTATGACAACACAAGTTTAGACAATCTACTTGAAGTGATGCATATAAAGAAAAGTTCTTTCTATGCTACATTTAAAAGTAAAGAAGAACTCTTTTCACGTTGTATAGACCTCTATCAAGAACACAGTTTAGACTTCTTACAAACGCTCAACAAAGAAGTAGGTCCCAAACAAACTTTACTTGCACTGACGGCACATACGATACAAGAACTAGAAGAATTTGGCAAAGTAAAAGGCTGTCTACTTATAAACTCTGGACAAGAGTGCTACAACAAATACCCACAACTCAGTACAAAAATTACCCATGAATTTAATACTTTTAGAAGTATATTTTCCAAGTTAGTCAAAGAAGCACAACAATTAGGAGAGATAAAAAGTACTAAAGATGCATCCATCATTGCAGGTCGTTATATGAACACACTTAATGGACTAGTAGTTACCATACAAGCAGGAGCTACACAAGAACTGATAGATGATTTGGTAGAAAGTTTGAAAGAGATATTGGAATAGTTTATAGAAAACTGTTGCCATATCTTTTTTATTGGTTATTTTTGTACTATCTGGTACAAACAATTATTGGAAAGATATTCATAGTAGAATTTTTAGGTGTACAATTTTGTACCAAATAGTACAGTTATAAGGATAAAAAATGAGTTTACTACACATACCCCCTATAGAAAAAACAAGTGATGATGTCAAAAAAATATTTGCAGAGATGAAGAGTATGTTAGGCAGTGTACCCAACGGAATGAAACTATGGAGTGTAAGCCCTCGTGCCCTTAAAGCACAGTGGGCAGGTATGAAGAGTATACTCTCACGCCCCCAAGAAGAACAAAAACTCTTTACCATCATACGCTATCTAGCGTCAGATAACAATGAATGTTCCTACTGCATAGGACTTAACGGTGCTATGCTTATAAACTACTATGATGTCACACAAGATGAACTTTCAGCTATAAAGAAAGATCCTTCTGCTGTACCCTTAGATAAAAAGAACAAAGCCCTACTTATTTTTGCCATGAAAGCCATCAAAGATGCAGACTCTGTAAGTGCAAAAGATATAGATAAACTCTCGAAACTTGGCATATCTGAAGAAGAAATGTTCAATATCGTACTCGCTGCCAGCCACATGTTTGTGGTCAATACTCTCTTTAAAACATTTAAAGTAGAGCAAGATGTATAACAAAACATGTAGGAGCAAGATGAAATTCATACAAAGGATATTACTTCCCTTGATGCTTTCACTAGCTATGATAATACTACTATTAAGTGCATCTTTATCCTATATACTCAATACCCTACCCTAAATAAGAAGGAACATAACATGAAACTATTTACAAAAACCCTAACCCTCACGGCACTGGCACTCAGCCTCACACTTACTATATCTGCTACAGAGGTAAAACCTGTAGAAGTAAATATTACCACACCACCATCGCTCTTGGGCTTCGTATCTGAAAAAGATGCAACAGGGGATGTTAAAAAAGTATATGATGAAATCAAAGCCAAATGGGGCTTCGTACCTGTTGTCATCCAACAATACAGTCTAAACCCTGCACTCCTTAAAGCACAATGGGATTTATACTCTACACTCGGAGACAACAAAAACTTTGACCCTAAAATGCAAACGATGATGCGTATGTTGGTCTCTGAGAAGAATGATTGTGACTATTGTGTAGGACTTAACAAAGGAATGTTACTTAACATGTTTAAACTGCCTATGGATGAAGTGACTGCACTGGCAAAAGATCCAAGTACTGCCAAACTAGATGAGAAACAAAAGTCTATGCTACTGTTTATGCTAAAAGCTGCCAACGCACCACATGACACAAATGCTCAAGATATAGCCAGTCTAAAAAAACTTGGATGGACAGACAAAGATATTTTTGAAGGGGTGAAATCTGCATCCAACATGGTAGCAGGTGCCATACTAATTGACGCACTAAAAATACAAAAAGACTATTAACAAGCTAAGTTTTGCTATATTAATCCCTTAAAGGATTATCATGGCTACACGAACAAAAGAAGAAGCAATCAAAGGTGCATTTTTTGCCAGCCTCGTAGGAGACGCTCTCTGTCTAGGCTCTCATTATGAGTATGATGCACAGAAGATTTACAAGGCTTACGGCAACAAACCTATAGAAAAGTTCATGTCTCCAGGTGAAATGATGGGTGGTCAGACACATGGCATAGGCTGGGGAGAACGTAACTACCATCCTGGTAAAAAAGCAGGAGGAACGACTGACTATGGCGACTATAACATCTTGGTACTTGAACACCTAGCAGCCATAGCCAACCCTCCTAGAGAGTTTGACGTAGCAGCACTCATCCCTCACTGGATGAACCGCCTCACAAACAACTGGGGTTCATGGATATGTACCATGACCAAAGAGACCTTTGCACAACTCCAAGCCAACGTACCCATAGCATCTCTAGGTGGTATCTCTAATGCTATGGCGATCCGCCATGTAGCTGCACATGCCTATTATGATGACGAAGAAACATTAGCAAAAGTAGCACGACAAACCATGTTTACACATAAAAGTGAAGAAGCATTGAGTGGTGGTGAATTTTTTGCACGTGTAACACACAGAGTCATACATGGAGCACATCCTCGTGATGCTATAGAGGAAGTAGCTGTAAGGATGAGCCCTTTTATCTCATCTAAGGTTTCTCAAGCAATCGCCAAGTATAAAGAAGCAACAGACCCTGAGAATGAACTCTCCAAAGAACCATTTGTAGATGACTTAGCCCTTACTTCCATGGCAAGACTCTGGGACATCGGACGAAGTGAACCTATACGTGTAGGAAAAGCCAGTCCCACCGAAGGCACTTTACCAGGAGCTGTGTACTTCATACTCAAGTACGCAGATGATGATGAGGGGCTTAAACATGCCTTACAAGCCAACGCTATGGTAGGTGGAGATAACGCTTCACGTTCTATAGCCATCGGTATGGTATTGGGTGCTCACAAAGGCTTTGATGCCATACCATCAGAGTGGATAGACACTTTAGATGACTATGAGCGTTGTAATGCACTACTTGATAAACTGCCACTTCTACAAAAAAACTAAACCATGACACGCGTACGCGAAGGCGAACTACTGATGGTGGGACTGAGTATCCTAGAGTCATGGTTCCCCATACTCTCCATCGTAGCAATGTCTTACATAGGCGCTTTACATACCTATATGTATAGCCTTGTTATAGCCTTCTTCTTTTATATGGCTATTATGTACAAGCGTAAGCGGTTTCAAGAACTTAAAAATAAAAATGCATACAAGGACTTGCTGCTAACAACTTTTTGGATTACTACTATTTTTATCCTTATTTTTATAGGGTTGCGATATACCACAGCAGGGAACATGGCTGTTATCGTATTTTTACAGGTACTTTTTTCATATCTCTATTTTAACGTCCTTGGTAAAGAAAAGATGGACAAAATCCATCTCATCGGAGCCATATTTATGACCATAGGCGCACTCATCATACTTATCCCAAATGATATGAATTTAAACAAAGGAGACTGGCTCATCCTCCTTGCCTCTGCTATGGCTCCCATAGTAAATCTATATCAAAAACGCGCACGTGTGTACTGCTCTGCTGAGACTATACTGGGATTTAGAACTGTAGTGGGCTTCCCTTTTGTCGCAGCTCTTGCGTATTTTTTAGAACCTGCTGTACATTATGAAAACTTTATGTCTGCCCTACCTTATTTGTTTCTCATCGCAATTGGTATTTATGTAGCCGCCAAAATCATGTGGATAGAAGCCCTTAACCGCATGTCCATCACAAAACTTTCAGCGATGCTCGCCTTACTCCCACTCTTTACACTGTTTTTTGCCTATCTTTATTTAGATGAAATACCAGAATTTAGACAAATGATGGGGATACTACCTGTACTTTTGGGTGGATATTTGATTACAAAGCCTCTAAGTAAAAAGAATGTAGCAACTATTTAAAAAATTATTGTAAATCGGAGAAAATATATCCAATTTAAAGCTATCTTTGATATAACAATAATAAAATTAATACAAAAGGAAACAATCATGCCCGATAAGACATTTGAAGTAATCACATATATAGAAGAAGTTGCTTTCAACTACACACTTCCCGATGAAGATGAGGAACGAACGATAGAACATGAATTAACCGTCATTTGGGAAGATACGCTTGAGGCATTTATAGAGAAATTTGGTACAGACAAACCCTACAAACTCCATACCTTCAAACGAGAAAAAGAACAAAGATATCTGATAGAAAGAATAGAAAATGAAACTGAAGACCTCATAGATGAAGTACAAGAAGAGATAGCCAATAAAATGAAGTTTGGCTTTGATTTTAGTGGTCAACTACATAATGATGACTAACTAACATCCATAGTGTAAACCTTATCTGATATACTACTTTAAAACTGCAGGAGATTATAGATGCAAAACTGGTACGACGAAACGCGAAAGAAAACAGAACATATCTTTCATGCTATCATCAAACATGACTTTGTCATAGAACTAATGCAAAATACGCTTGACAAAGATATCTTTGGGTTTTATGTCAATCAAGATTCACTCTATCTCAACGAATATAAAAAATCACTGGTCACCGTAGGAACCAAATGCCATAGAGCAGAAGAAACACAGTTTTTCTATGAAGCTGCTACAGGCATTATACAAGTAGAAGATGCCTTGCATAAAACATTTTTGGAACAAAAATATATCAACCCTACACCTTCACCTACCTGTGAATTGTACAACTCCTATTTAGCACGTATCGTGAACAACGAGTCTGTAGAAGTGGGCATTGCTGCTGTACTGCCATGCTTTACTATCTATAAAGAGGTAGGAGACTTCATACTCAGAATGCAAGGAAACCGTGGGGCTAACGACTACCAGTCATGGATAAACACGTATGCCAGTGATGAATTTGCTCTTGCCGTACAAAAAGCCATTGATATTACCAACACCTATGCCCTCACGGCTTCACCTGAGAACTTAGCCAAGATGGAAGAAGTGTTTATCAAAACCTCTCAGCTGGAGTGGATGTTTTGGGATAGTGCGCATAAACAAGAACAATGGAAAATATAAACTAAGTTATTGAATGGAGAAACGATGGAATATCCCGTAAAAGTAGACCTCATCGAAGGTGAAACCTACATGTTTTGTACCTGTGGTAAAAGTGCAAACTTTGTGTTTTGTGACGGTAGTCATAAAGGCACAGACTTTAAACCTCAAAAATTTGTGGCAGAAAAATCTTTACCAACCTATCTATGTGCCTGTAAAAAAAGTAAGAACTTACCCTATTGTGATGGCACACATGCCATCAGGGAAAAGATGAATTTTGACTTTGAAGTGTAACGACTAGACGTTAACAGCACGTACTACCATCTTCAGGTTGCGTACAACAAGCATCTGTACTTTGAGGTGTTTCAGAAAAACTGCCAAAAGTAGGCACACAACAACCATCAGATGTCTCACCACTGTCTACACCAAATACTTCTATGTCACCTACTGAGTGATAGTTCTCCCATACCATACCTGTTGGGTCTTCTACCCAGTACTTGTTAGACTCTTTATAACAACACACTGCACCTTTGTCTTCTTTACCCTTAATCCCTTTTTCTTCAAAAAGTGTCTGTGCTGATAAAAGTGCTTCATCACTTTCATACTGTACACCAAGGTGGTTCACACCTTTTTTCTCCCCTCGTGTTGAGATGGCAAAGTTTAGTGCTAGATCATCTACCAACCACTGGGCATAGTCATCTTTTACCTTAGTAGGTTCTGCATTAAACTGCACCGAATAAAAAGCGATACTTTGTTCTATGTTGTCTACAGACATATGTATATGTAATCTTTTTTGCATTGAAAATCCTTTTTAGAGCATTATTGTACACAGAAGACGTAAATATGTCATAAAAAATCTGAAATACTCATATATTTTTCATCAAAACATCTAAATACATCGCTATATACTTCTGCTTTGCCTTACGTCTGTACTGCATCACCCAGCGAGGGTGAGGTAGTACATCAATACTCTCAAAACAGTGCTGCTTGTCGCTAAACGCTTCTAAATATTTCAAGTTTTTACCTGTACCTACACAAATGATGTTAGGCTTTGCTTGTGGTAGTGCCATCTGTTGTAGCAGTGTTTTTGTGATATAAGGCTCTAAACTCTTTTGTGTTTCTTTATCATCGTAGTAGTTGTAGTTTTTAGCACCTTTAAGTAAGCCCAATGGCATGACAGTAGTAAAAAAGAAGTCCGCATAAAACTTCTCTACCCCGCCATAGGCTTCCATGACTTCAAACATAAAAGCAGCAGATATCTCTACACGCTTATCAAAATCATTGGGCATATCGCAGTACTTTTCCAAATGATACGCATCTGCAAACCCTATACCCGTCACGCCAGACCCTAAACGCCCAGGGTTAATGCCTATGAGGTAGGTACGAGGATTCGTATCATCATAATATTTATGAAAAAAAGTTTGCATGAGTTCTTTTGTCTGGGAGTTATCAAAAGGATAGATGGCTTCTATACCTTTGGGTAGTGGTGGTTTTTTGTCCAAAGTGAAGTAGAAGTCTAAAATATGTTTGGCAAAAGTCATATTAACCACCAAACACATACATAGGGTCAAGCTCTACCTCATCTATGCACTCTTGCAAGTCTTTTTGAGGTTCTAGCCCTTCATAACTTACCCATTTTCCATTTTCCCTGACACAGTACAGTTTCCATGTCATGCTTTTAGCCTCATACTTCATCTTTGCTATGGGTATGTCTATCCATATAGACTCATCATTCCATTTGACTCTTGATTCCATGAGCGTAATGGTATTTTTTTCAAGTACATACTTGGACTTGACTTGATGCTGTGCATGTACAGGTATACGGTTTTTACAATACTTCTCCATCTGCATGATGGCCAGTTGTTTTTGTATGGGAGGTATCATGCTTTATCTCCTTTTACTTTTGAAATAAGTACTTTTTATAACTCTTCTTTTTCTAGTTTATTATATATATTTTTCTATTTCAAGTACACTTTATACCCATCTATGCACCCATCACCGTAAGCACCACTTCTCTTGCAGAAGCAAAGTCTCTATGTTCATTGAGGTAGATGCCCTGCCATGTGCCAAGATTGAGTCTGCCATCTGTGATGGGTACACTCACCGATGCACCGATGATGACAGACTTGATGTGTGCAGGCATGTCATCTTTTCCCTCATAGGTATGTGTATAGTAAGGTTTGTCTTCATCTACCACATCGTTAAAAAAGCTCTCTAGGTCGTCTCGTACCTCTTTTTCGTAGTTTTCTCCCAGAGCCAAAGAAGCAGAAGTATGTTTAAGGAAGATATGGAGTGTACCCACACGCATCTGTGCTATGTCTGAAGCTAAGGCATCTTGTATCACCTCATCTATGAGATGAAAGCCTCTTGGTTTTGCTGGTATGTTGATGGTTTTTTGGATGGTTTTCATGTTGTATTTTATCGTTTAAATGTTATGAATTGCCTAACACTCGTAAGAAGATTTCTATATTTTCTTCTGACTGCTTACAGGATTTACATAAAGCTTTCTATATGGCTATAGTTATCACCTCACACTCTATATGTTTGACTTTATATATAAATATAGCAAGTTTTTTAGCTAATACTATATAAATACCATACAAAGCCGAATATCATCATAACTTACTTTACCATCTAAAGCCTCAAATACAGGCTTGAGGCGTAGCTTTCCATCATCAGAAAAGTTCTCAGGCATCTTTTTAGTCATGAGTTTAAGTACCATCGTTTCTACTGTATCAAAGGTCTCTTGGTTAGGTTTATATTTATTCATATCAAACTCGGGTTCTTCCTCTTTAATGAGGGCTAGGTGTTGTACTATCGTCCCTTTGGCTAGTCCTCTGTTAGTGGCAAGAGAGATGAGTGTGTTCGACTTGGCTATGAGGTTTTTAGTCTTGATGTGTGTGGCGGTGACGTAGGCAGAGTGTGAGGGTTTGCCTGCTTTGATATTGGCTCTTTCTTCTTCTATCTTAGATTTTTCTACTACCCCACCCATACGGCGTATATGCTCTTCACACTGTGACTCAAAAGCTTCTGGGCTCAGTGACTCCATAAGCTCTCTTGCCTTGAGTGATGCACCTTTAATGCGAGAGTCCACATGGAGTATAAGTGGATCTACTCGTAACGCCATAGGGTTTAGCCCCATCAGGCGCAAGCCCTCTATGTTTTTGATACGCGAAAGTGCCACATACCCCTGCCCACTTTCAAAGGTCTTGGAGAGGTCTATCTCTGCTGCGTCTAGAGTCATCCCCTGTGACTTGTGTATGGTGATAGCCCATGCTAGACGCAGTGGTACTTGTGAGACAGTGGCAGTGACTTTGCCAGAGTCGTTTTCTAGGCTCCAGTCTTCTAGGTCTAGCTTGATTTTTTTGCCCTCAGTGGTACGGACTATTGGCATTTTATCTATAGGGCTAAAGCTCTCTACTTTGCCTGTAGTACCATTGACATAGCCTGCTTCAGCGTTATTCTTTATGAAGATAACCACTGCACCTTTTTTAAGTGTCAGACGCTCTAATACCAGCGAAGATTTAAAGATTTTCTCTATGTTCTTTTCTGTGCCTTTGTGGTCACAGACAAAGAGTTTTTCCTCGTTCTCAAGCTTGTCTAACTCCTCTTGGTTGATACGGTCAACGTCTAGATTATGTGTGTAAAGTCTGGTAGGTGTATTTATGGCCAGTGTGGCTTGTTGTCTGCTGGCTAGTAGCTCTTCAGAAGTAGCAGATATCTCTCCAGAGCGTATGTCATCTAGTATGCCTATGAGTCTGCTGTCATCTTGTCTAAACTTCTCTTCTAGGTAGCAGGTCTGAAGCTCTAGTGCCTTCCACGCCTCAGACTGCCATGCGAAGCGTTTGTCTTTGGGTGTCTTGCTCACAGGTGGGAGCTGAAAGAAATCACCAGAGATGACCACCTGCACCCCACCAAAAGGAGCTTCATTTCCCTTGAACCCACGCAGTATCAAATCCATCGCCGAAAACATCTCAGGAGAGACCATAGAAATCTCGTCAATGATGAGAAGTTTGAGCTTAGAAAAACGCGTCTTCAAGTACTTCTT
>DQVJ01000063.1 GCA_015661795.1 Sulfurovum sp. | reverse complement strand
TAACTGAAAGCGTAGGCTCTTCTACATGCATAGGGTCAAGAGCTACTGGATTTACAGGGTCACATATAGAGTCACCTACATCAATGTCAGAAAAACCTGCGATGGCTACAATGTCTCCAGCCTCAGCCTCATCTATGTCAATACGCTCAAGCCCTTTAAAACCAATAAGCTTAGAAACTCTTGATTTTGTTTTAGATCCATCTGCTTTTACAAGTAGGTACTCATCACCTTTTTTTATTTTACCATTAAAGATACGTGTAATACCTATGCGTCCAACAAAGTTGTCAGAGTCAAGTGTAAATACCTGAGCCTGTGTGTCTGAATCAGGTGAGCCTTTAGGATAAGGTACTTTTGTCAAGATAGCTTCAAAAAGTGGTGTCATGTCTTTGTTTTCATCTTCCATTTCCCACTTAGCATAACCATCACGAGCAGCAGCATAAAGTACTGGGAACTCAAGCTGCTCTTCGTTAGCATCAAGTGCTACAAGAAGGTCAAATACCTCATCCATCACTCTGTCAGGGTCTGAACCGTCTTTGTCTATCTTGTTGATAACCACAACAGGGATAAGCCCAAATGCAATCGCTTTTTTCAAAACAAATTTAGTTTGAGGCATTACACCTTCTTGAGCATCTACGAGAAGAAGTACTCCATCTACCATCTTAAGGACACGCTCAACCTCACCACCAAAGTCGGCGTGACCTGGAGTATCGATGATATTAATCTTGTGATCATCATAAGTAATCGCTGTATTTTTAGAAAGAATCGTAATCCCTCTCTCTTTTTCGATAGCATCGCTATCCATAGCTCTCTCTTCTACTTCTTGGTGTGCTTCAAACGTACCAGACTGCTGTAAAAGCTCATCTACAAGTGTTGTTTTACCATGGTCAACGTGAGCGATAACGGCAATGTTTTTAATTTTTTGCATAATATTTCCTGAGATTAAGGTAGAAACCTTATAAATTTTCGCGAAGTATATCGAAATGTTGCTATATAGTAGATTTTTCTATTTTTTATGTTACCTTTTACCTGCTTTTTATATAACTGACAGCCTTGTTTATACACCTTAACTATCAGCTATATTTTTTTCTCCAATGTCTTGCTATTACTAGTCACCTAGAGAAAACTTTTAATTCTTCAAGTTTAATAATTTTTGTCCCTCATGTTTCTTTTATTCTCTTCTATAATTATCAACACTTTCTCATATTGCTCTTTGGTTAAAATTTTAGCCAATGCATTGAGTGCATCAATATGACCATAGGTAATATCTCTTTTGAGATCTATCAACGCTTCTATATCTGCTTTTAAATCCTCTTTACTTTTTTGTTCTTTGAATACAGCCTTAGTGATTTTCTCTTCTAGTTTCTCTGCTGTTTTAATGTTCCCGTGAATTTTTGTACGAATTTTTTCAAATATTTGCGTTTTCATTTTTTCATTTTGCTCTTTGTTAAGCTTTAGTATTTCTTTATTCGAAACCATTAATCTTCTAAGGTGAGGAAGTGGTACAAGTTCAGACATCTTATGTTTCTTCCCTGTCATCTTTGTCATTTTTTGATGTATCTCTTTTTTATCTAATGAGATAGGGGTCTCAGCCATAAGTGCTGTTACTGCCCCTAGTGCCAATGTTGCTATTATAATTTTTTTCATGATTTTCCTTTTCTATTTAGTATCTAAATACTATCTTATTAATCTCCAAATGGAATAGAGAGATTAAATTTAACATTACGTCCCATAGCAAGTGCATAACCCTTGTAAGTATCGAGATAGTCTCTGTACCCACGGTCAAATATGTTGCTTGCTTTAACACTCAAATCAATATCTCTATTTGCTAAATGAATGCTTGCTTGGTATCCCAAATCAAACAGAGCATATCCACTTGTATCGGCACTTCCAAATGGTGTGGCGTTGTACTGTGCAAATGGTTCAAATGAACCAGCAACTTTTTGACTCTCATACATGTGTACATCAAGTGAAATCTCATTCTTGCTAAAGTTAGCAAAATTACCTATAGCTTGTGTCACACCTACAGAGATATGACTCGGTGGAATGTAAGCAAGGTCATGATTGTTTTTGCTGTCTTTTCCTTGGATGTATTCTGCCGTTGTACGAATGGTGGTGGAATCTCCTATTTTACTATCAAATGAAAATTCAATACCGTCAATTCTTGCATCTGTTTGTTCATTTTTCATCTCAGGCAAACCTTTTGCTGCTCGTTTTCCTGTTTTTGGATTACGATAAAAACCTGTATTGGCTAAGTGAATGTAGTCTTTAATGCTGTTGCTATAAAAAGTTAAATTGGCAGTGCTTTCCTCTTTTTGGTATCTTAAAGAGATGTCAATCCCTAGAGTACTCTCTTTTTTTAGGTTTGGATTGCCTATTTGAAAGGCTTGAACCCCGCCATGCATGCCTCCTGCAAAGAGTTCAAATATACTAGGCGTTCTAAATCCTTGAGCTATATTTGTAGCTACTGTAAAATCATTGTTAAGTTTATAGCTTGCACCTAATGAACTTCCAAATGCTGAAAAATCTTGCTTATTATTGCTGGCATCAAAGAAACCTTGACTTAGGAAATAAGCATTATTTTGACCATCTTGAGGTGCTTCTACTTTTCGTGTGTCATATCTTAACCCACCTTGAAGTTCAACATCACCAATACTCGTCTCTTCAAAAACATAGAGCCCGATACTACTTTCATCTGCTGTTGGTACCAACTTACCACTATGTAAGGTCTGCTTTTTATCATATCCGTTCAAACCTATCTCTCCATAAAATCCAAAAAATTCTGGATGTTGCAAAACCAATTTTATATCTGTTCTGTCAATCTCTACATCTAAATAAGCAGGAGTATTTATGGCTGAATCCATATTTTCATAAGGTATTCTTGTAGATGCTAGCCGTCTGTTGTTGGTCAATGAAATTTTTGATTTGACTATCCACTCACCTAGTGATACTGAAGCGTCAAGTTGTGTTTCATTGTTGCTCAAGTCTTGACCTGCTGATGAAACGGCATTAAAAGCAGGTGCTGGCGTATGCCCTAAAAAGTTCTGAAAACTCTGCCAATAGGTGTGCTGAAGAGAAATATTATATAAATCTTCAGTGTATCCTACACCTACTTGTACTGATGTTGTATCAAAATTTGTATAGGGTAACTCTCCTGCAAAGCGTGGTAGATTACTCTTGCTTCCTGCTTGCCATACATCACTCTCTCCTGTACTATAGTTGTCGCCCTTGCGTTTTGATGCCGATAAATTGAAGCCAACTTTTCCTATGGCACTTTGTGTTTTTATGGCGTTTGCAAAGGCATTGTTGTTGCTGTTGTATTCACTTATAAATGTTCCCTTAAATAAGCTTTCATTATTATCAGTATAGAGGTATGTTGGCGATATTACATTGACAACACCCCCTAAAGCATCTGAACCATAAAGCACCCCTTGAGCTCCACGTACCACTTCTATTTTTGATGCTAAAAGTGGGTCAAGTGCAGCAATGTGCCTAACACCAAATGTTTGGAAATCTGTTGAATTTCCATTTGACAATATTTTGACCCTATTGCCACCCATCCCTCTAATAATAGGTTTTCCTGCTTGTGTCCCTGTTGAACTGTTGTTAACTCCTGCAATATTTGACAATACTTTACCTAGTGATGAGGTTTTTATCTCTTTGGCTTTTACTGTATCAGTTTG
>DQVJ01000090.1 GCA_015661795.1 Sulfurovum sp. | reverse complement strand
GTTGATACCAAAGTAACAACAGTCATCATGGTTACAGATATTTGATCAACAACAAAGCCAAATGGTATTCTAATATCTCCTGCATTAATCCAATCCATCATAGTTACATGGATTACATTTCCTGTGGTATAAAGATTAATTGCTAGAAGCAACGATGATATAAATGACACCGCCAATAAACCTGAAGCAATCACGCCAACAAATATTTGTCTTTGGCTCATCCCAAACAAAGATGCAAATAAAGAGCCGACAAACGGTGCAAAAAGTGCTATATATACTAAATTTTCCATCATTATCCTCTCATATTTGCTAAATCATCTAAATCAAGACTACCATGTTTCTTAAACAAGACAATCAAAATACCCAATCCAACTGCGACTTCAGATGCTGCAATTGCAATGATGAAAAATGCAAACATTTGCCCTGTCAAATCATTATAATAATGTGAAATAGCTGCAAATGCTATATTGACTGCATTAAGCATCACTTCTGTTGCAAAAAAAAGCATTAAAAGGTTTCTTCTTCTAAGTACCCCTACCAAGCCAATGGAAAAAATTATTGCTGATACGATAAGGTAATGAGACAGACCTATCATTTTTCATCCTTTATTATTAATATTTCATCATCTGCTGACATATCTTCTGTCAATGATTCATCCATCTTCTTACCTGCAAGAATAATCCCCGCAATCATTGCAACCAGTAACATCACTGCTGCTACTTCAAATGGTATAAGGTATTTTGTAAACAAGACCATCCCAACATCTTGCGCATTGCCTACCCCTTCATGCATAGGGTAAAGGGCTTGTATATTTTCAGAATATATTGGTGCAGCAAACATTAGTACTAAAACCAAGGCACTTAAACCACCCAATAGAAAAACCAAAGAATTATTCGTTGTTTTTTCTTTAATATCTTTTGTTGCATCAAAAAACATCATTGCAAATGAATAGAGTGCCATGATAGCACCTACATAAACGACAAGCTGAACAACACCAAGAAAATCAGCTCCCAAGATAAAAAAGAAACCTGAAATCAACACCATCGCTGCGGCCAAGGATGTCATAGCATACAGTACATTCTTACTCATGACTGTTATAGAAAAAAGTCCTATCGTCAAAATAGAAAAGACATAAAATGCCGCCCCTTCTATCGTCATTATGGATGCTATAAAGTTCTCAAACATAGTACCCCCTCCTAATACGCTAATGGCGTTTGTTTAATATTCTCATCAGCATTCGGTGATATCGCACCAAATCCGTCATACTCTTGTTGTAAATTCAGTTTATCAATAGGTGTTAACATGTCTTCAAAAAGTGAAAAACCTGCTCTTTGTTCTGAAGCATTTTCATACCTTGGACCATGTACAATAGCAAGTTCGGGACAAACTTCCGCACAATATCCACAAAAAATACAACGACCAAAATTAATCGTATATTCACTAACTTCTTTTCTTTGATTCTCGTCATATCGCGTATCCATAGAAATACAATTAGAAATACATATCTTTTCACAAAGACCACATCCAATACATCTATAGTTACCACTCTCAAGTAGTATCAACATATCATGTATTGCTCTATATCTTGGAGATATAGGTAGTTTTTCCAATGGATACTTCACAGTATGCATATCATTTTTAAAGAGTGCCTGTAACATCGTTCTCATGACAACCCAAAGTCCGACAAAAAGTTCACCTTTTACAGCTCTTCTAATAATTTGTAAGAACTTGTCTGTACCTGTCTCTGGTGGTGTTCCGACATCTAGCGTTGTGTAGTTTTGTGTGCCTACATTTCTATTTTTAAATTGTTCTAAACTCATACCTACTCCCTTATCCCAATAACACTAAAGCTGTGATTAATATATTTAACAATGCAAGAGGCATCAAGACCTTCCAACACAACCACATGAGTTGATCAGGTCTTACATGTGGCCATGCTGCTCTTACCCATAACATTAAGAAGAAGAAAAATGCAATTTTGAGCATGATTGTTAACCATCCAAATGTACTTGCTGCATCATATCCACCCAAAAAGACAATAGCCGCTATCACAGATATGGTGATCATGTTTGCATATTCACCGATGAAAAACATACCCCATCTCATTCCTGAATATTCTGTTGCATATCCAGATACAACCTCTGCTTCATGCTCTAAAAGGTCAAACGGTGTTCTGTTTGTCTCTGCAAATCCTGCGATTAGGAATAATACAAAAGCAACGGGTTGCTGCCATATCATCCATGAACCAATGCCTGCGGTTTGATAATCGTTAAAATCTACAAAAGACAATGAGCCTACTATCATGATAGGTGCCAAAATAGACAAACCTGTTACTACTTCATAACTTAAAAACTGTACTGCTGTTCTTGCAGCTCCAAGGATACCCCATTTGTTTGCCTGTGCCATCCCTGCCAGTAATGGTCCATAAAGCCCTGCTGCCATCATTCCCAGTACAAATAATACACCGATATTCAAATCTGATGCAATCGACGGTACAAATGTGCCTCCAAGTAACGGTATAAACTCTGGCACAGTAAAGTCTGGAAATACAGGTACGGCGGCTAAGGCTATAAAAGCAGTTGCTGCGGTGATAATAGGTGCAATCTTAAAAATCAAAGCATTGGCATGCTGCGGAACGATATCCTCTTTTGTAAAAAGTTTAATCCCGTCTGCGGCAATTTGTAGTAAACCATATGGTCCAACGTGCATAGGACCAAGACGTCTTTGCATAAAGGCAAGTACCTTTCTTTCTATAAATGTACCAAAGCCAGCAAGTGCTGAGATAATTGCTAAAATCAGTACTGCCTTAATGATAACACCTGCAGCTGTCACCTGCGGTAAATTTTCTACGAGTGTTGTTTCCATATATTACACCTTTCTCAATGTTACATTTGTATAACGTCTATCACCAAAAAGGTCATACACACCTTGAGCTGCTCTGAAATCTGATATTTTCACAATATCACCAGTCATTTTTTCATCTGCTATCACATCTAAAACAATACTTCCATTTTCAAAAACTACTTCTGCTTTTTCTCCTAAACTTTCTGCTTTCTCTTTACTTGCATAAAGTCCAAAAGCTTCAAATATTTCATGAGATTTGTCTGTAAAGTCATTAAACTGTCTGGCTGGGTTACATCTATAGGCGATGTCTCCCTCAAGTACTGTGTTTTCATCAAATTTATCTACTTCTGGAAGTTCAGCATCACAATTATTTGTATCCAGTATATACCCACGATTGTCTATGCCTTCATTGGTAAAGCTATTTGGTAAACTGTCAAAATCAACTTTTTTAAACCCTTTATCTACTGGTAGCATTGCTGTCCAATCTATAGTCAATTCAGGTGCATCAACAAGTACTTTCATGATATCATTTAATTCATATCCTTCATACTCTACAGCAGCATTTGTAGGCAGTACACGTTTACCAATATTGGTTAATGTACCTTCTTGTTGGTTCATCGCCGGCATATCAATATCTCCCGTACCCAATGCAGAAAGTTTAAAGTCACCATTTTCATTATACCCAACAGTGTATCCCGATGCTGCATCATCCAAGTCACAAATAAGTGCCACACCAAGAGCATTTGATTTAGGAGGTGTCATCACCACGTCGATATTACATGTCGCTTCTATAAGTGCTACAAGTTTAGC
>DQVJ01000049.1 GCA_015661795.1 Sulfurovum sp. | reverse complement strand
GGACAAGCCTATTTTATGGAATATAATAAAATTGCTTTTCATTGTTTAGAAAAGAATGCAAAAGGTATTGATATATCAAACTCTCATCTTTTTTATGGTGATAGTTTTGAGAAATTCCCTCTGGTGTATGAGATGGTTAAAAAAAGTAAAGAAAAAACGTATTTCTATTTTGATCCTCCCTTTTCAACACGTGATGGAATGGATGATATTTATGACAAGACTGTTGCACTCATAGAAACTATTGAAGCAAATGTTTGTGAACTGGTCATCGTTGAACATATGACAAATTTAACGATGCCTGAATCTATAGGTGTACTAAAGCAGAGCAAACGTAAGAAGTTTGGACGTAGTGCCCTCACCTATTATCAGCCATAAGGAGAAACCATGGCAAGAGTAAAAACGGAAGATCATATTGCTTTATTTATAGACTGTGACAATATTTCACATAAAGCTATTGAAGGTATTATCAATGAACTCAGTAAATATGGTGTCGTTAATATACGTCAAGCCTACGGGAACTGGACAAAAGACAACCTTAAAAACTGGGAAGACAAACTTTTGGAGTTTGCCATTAAACCCATACAACAATTTGATTATTCCAAAAACAAAAATGCCACTGATATTCTTATGACTATTGATGCCATAGATCTACTTCACACCAAAGATATAGATGCCTTTGCCTTTGCCACTTCTGACTCAGACTTCACACCAGTAGTGATGCGCGTACAGAATGAAGGTATCAAAGTGTTTGGGTTTGGTGAAAAAAAGACACCCAAACCTTTTATGGCAGCCTGTTCACAATTTATTTTTACTGAAAAACTTATGAAAACAGGAATTGTAGGAAATGAAACTGCTGATCTTATAACAGCTCCTATACGAAAATCAGGAAAAGAAATGCGTCAAGATACATGGCTTGTTCATGTACTAAGAACTGCCCTGGAACAAACTATGGATGAAGAAGGATGGGCAAATCTAGCCAATATCGGTCAATACATCAACAATTCAACATCTTTTTCACCAATTAATTATGGATATAAAAAACTTTCAAATCTTATAGATGAGATAGACTTGTTTGATGTCTATGTAGATCCAGACAGTAAACAAATGAGTATACGAGATAAAAGAATGGGTAATTAACCTTCTTCTTTTTTCTTTTTCACTTTCTTCTCTTTTATCTCAGGCTCTACAAATTCACCTTTTATAAGCCCCGCTTCATGCAAGAACTGAGAAGGTTTATAATCTATTTTTTTTACTTTATCAAATTTGGCTAAAGAGAGGTAAAGCTTGTCTTTTGCACGTGTCACTGCCACATAAAAAAGTCTACGCTCTTCTTCTATACTCGACATCATCTTTCTATTTGGAAAACGACCATCGACCAGATCTATCACATACACTTCTGGAAATTCTAGTCCTTTACTCGCATGTACCGTAAGAAGGTTTACTCCCTCCCCTTCACTGAGTTCATTACCTCCCAATACCATGGCATTGACAAAGCGTCTTAACTCTTTGTACTGTCTTGAAAGGTCCAAAAGTAGTCTTGCTTTTCTTTCTATACGTTCTTTAGCAACTTTTTTCTTCTCTTCATCAATTTCACCAGATTTTAAACGTCCTCTTTGTATGGACAATAATTCTACTATACCTTTATAAAGACTCGAAGATATAGCATTTTGTAGTATATCTGATGGTTTTTCCAAATGATGGATGCTATTCATCAGAGTATGAAACTCTTTAAAATATAAGACTGCATCTGATGTAAGTTTAGGATGCTTCAGCAGAGGATGTTTCATAAACTTTGTATCTAACCCCAAAGTATTAAATCTTGAAGCTGATCCTATTTCATGATCATCATCGAAAAGTCCCAGTTGTATATTTTTATTTGGATTTAATTTAGGTAAATCATACACTTTAGGATACAAGACTCCTTGCATCAAACGTCCTTCTCCAAAGTGTAAAAAACACTGAAAGAGTTCTTTAGAAAGTGCAGACCCTACACCTCTGGCATATTCAAAAACATGAATAAATGCCATCATATCTTTAGGATTTACAAGTAACGACATCAAATCAAGTAAAAACTTTATTTCTTTGGCATCAAAGAAACTTGTCCCTCCTTTACGTTTACAGGCAATACCATATTCACGTAAAGATGCTTCCACACCATCAGCAGAAGAGTTGTTACGAAAAATGACTGCTATTTGATCATTAGGTACATGTGTGTGTTTGATACTTTGAGCAATGGACTGATACTGTTCAAAAAGATCATTATACATAAGCAAGCGTGGAGGATGTGTTTTTCCATGTCTTCCAACTTCCAGTTTTTTAGGATAGATACGTTCGTTACGTTCAATAACTCTGTTGGCAAGTGAAAGAATAGGAGCTGTAGAACGATAATTTGTTTTAAGGGTGTACACCGTTGCATCAACATATCGTTTAGAATATGTTGCTATATTTTCAATATTTGCTCCATTAAAAGCGTAAATACTCTGATCATAATCACCTACACAAAAAAGAGACTCTGGCTTCAATGCATCGATAAGTGCGGACTGCAAGGTATTGGTATCCTGATACTCATCCACAAGTACTTCTGTAAATGGCATATTGTTATCTTTTAAATGATTTTTCATACGTAAAAGCAAATCATTAAATGATGCAAAACCATAGTCTATTTTTTCACGTTCAAACTCTTTGCTAATATCCAGATAAATATCCATCACAAACTCATGTTCGGGATACTTTTCCAAAAACCACACATCAAATGTATCGAGTGAAGCATTTTGGTAAAGTGAATACATTTCATACAAGTAGGTTGCAGAAAAGGGTTGCATCGGAAGGTTCATTCGTTCAAAGTTTCGTTTTTCATAAATACTTCTAAAAAGTGTTTTGAGTTCTGAAGGTTGCTTAAGTGCAAGATTTGGGTATATTTCTTTAAGCCAGCGATAACTCACAGCATGAAAAGTACCAGACTCTATTTTTGAGACTATTTTTTTTGGGAAAAATCGCTCCAGTCGGGCTATCATCTCTCCTGCTGCTTTGTTTGTAAACGTAAGCAGTAAAATACTGGACGGTTCAACACCAGAATGCAGTAAATGTGCTATCCTTCCTACAATTGTGGAAGTTTTCCCCGTACCTGCACTGGCTATGATTAGATTATGACCCAAAGGTGCAGTAGCAGCAGAACGCTGCTCTTCATTAAGAGAAGAAAGTGGCAATTAATGTTGACCAATAATGTAGTAAGTGTTTTTATTTTCTACTTGTCTGAGTTCTAGTTTATATTTATCCGCCCAATGTTTCACTAAAGATGTAAATGCAGAAAGATTATCTGCTGAACTGTCTTCATCACATTTTATTTTGAGATATTTTTCACTGTTAGACATAGCAATAAAAGCTTTTTCCACCGCCAACACATCGTTAAATGATGGGAGATGCTGTGAAAATTTTTCAAAACCTTTGGTATTTTTGATAATCTCTTGTATCTGTTTAAGGGTCTGTTCCGTTTTTGTATAACCAAGTTGCATTAAAAGTGCTTCAGGTGTAAGTTCAAGATGCATATCTATCCTCATTTTTATATTTTATAAGGGTAGATTGTAGCAAGTTTTTAATTAGTGAAGTGTTAGGAAGAGAAAAAAATATAAAACTTTTTCACTATATCTAAAACAAAGTATCTAAAGGGGTTTCAACTCTTGCTATAAGGTCTTTATAGTGTTCGACATTTTGAAATGCTTTTTCATAACGCCAACGTAATACAAATTCTATAATCTCATTTTTAAGTGTATTTTCTAAAGTTTCAGCCTTACCAAAATAACCTAACGAAATATTTTTTGCTTTCTTTTTACCATTCTTATCTGGTTCATAGGTAATAGCTATAATTTGAATATATTTACCTTCACGTACCTGTGCAAAATCTTCTTCTTTTAATCCAATACCTGAAAGATTCATCGCTTTATATATAAAAATATTAGAAAAGTCAGGAGATTTTTCAAAAATTTTTAACTTCTCATATAACTCTTTTACACGTTTTATATTCTCTTCACGAACATTATTTTCACTTGTTTGTGTTACTTTTTTAGCTTTTTTAACAGGTGGGACTGTTTTTTTTATCTCTGTTTCTAAGGGGTTGCTAGAAGTCTCATGTGCAATCTTTTCTTTCTTTTCCAACTTGTCTTCTAGACGACTGGTAAGTGCTTTAAGCTTATCTAAACTACTAGACATTTTTTCCCTTTTTATAGAGGCTCTACACCTCTTCAAAACTTATATTAGAAAATATTCTACATCATATTTATTAATAGACAGATTAATTATACTCAATAATATCAATTTTTCTATTTTTTAATGTAAAAAATATTAATATTTTATAGTATTATAAGACTGTTACTCATTTTAACCATTCTTTAGATAAAATCTATTCTAATTTATAAAGAGGATATATGATGGATTATTTAGAAATAGTAGGTGGTAATACATTAAGTGGAGATGTAACGATTTCTGGAGCAAAAAATGCTGCATTGCCTATTATTGCTGCTACTATTTTAAGTGATCAAGAAGTGACATTAACCAACCTTCCAAATGTTGTTGATATACGTACTTTACTTAAATTACTCACCATGTTGGGCGGAAGTGTAGCACATGATAAAACAGTGGCCAAGATTAATAACGGCACCATTACCTCTACCAAAGCAGTATACGAAATAGTCTCTCAAATGAGAGCTTCGATTTTAGTTTTGGGTCCTCTACTTTCAAGATTTGGTGAATGTGAAGTCTCATTACCTGGTGGCTGTGCTATTGGTCAACGTCCCATTGATCTTCATCTAAAAGCTTTAGAGTCAATGGGAGCAACCATAGAGATAAAAGGTGGGTATGTCCACGCTATGGCTCCAGATGGACTCAAAGGAGCCAAGATTATCTTTGACAAAATCACTGTGGGTGGTACAGAAAACATTATTATGGCAGCTGCCCTTGCACATGGAACTACCACTATTATCAATGCAGCAAAAGAACCTGAAGTGGTACAACTCTGCGAAATGATACGAGATGCCGGCATTCAAATTGAAGGCATCGGAACCAATGAACTGACCATTGAAGGAAGCGGTGGAAAAACACTCAAGTTTCAAACTGTCAATATTATTCCTGACCGTATTGAGGCTGGTACTTACCTTTGTGCTGGAGCTATCACAAACTCCAGTATCACACTCCATAAAGTAAACCATACCCATATACAATCTTCCATAGATAAGCTCGAATCTATGGGATGTACTTTTGAACTACATGAAGATAGCATCACCATCTTCCCTGTTACTCATCTTAAACCTGTGAACCTCATCACGATGGAGTACCCTGGTTTTCCCACAGATATGCAAGCACAATTCATGGCTCTAGCAGTCATGGTAGAAGGAGAGAGTCTCATAGAAGAACGTCTCTTTGAAAACCGTTTTATGCATGTGAGTGAACTGAACCGTCTAGGTGCAGACATATGGCTAAAAGGCAGCACTGCCGCAGTTAAGGGTGTCAATGAACTTTATGGAGCTGATGTCATGGCAACTGATCTTAGAGCCTCATCTGCACTTGTTTTGGCTGCTTTGGTAGCTGAGGGCACTACAAATGTAAGACGTATTTACCATTTAGACCGTGGCTATGATAACTTGGAGGGAAAACTCTCTGCACTTGGTGCAAAGATAAAAAGAAAAAAAGAATCTATGTAAAAACTAAAAGTAGAAGTTTATTTAACTTCTACGACTTCTATCACAGCAGGGAAACCAGGACCAACTGCTTCTTTAACAAGTTTTGCTCTGATTTGTACTGTTTGTTTTTGTTTAGTCATCAAATCAAAACTTTCTTGATTTTGAATCTTATAACTTGTTTTACTCTGTGTATCTTTAATAGAAAGATAGCTATGTGGTTCAGAACCTTTGACTGAAAGTTTTCCTTCTATTTCTATATCTGTACTCTTTGCACAACCCATAAACCCTAGTGCTACAAAGACCAATATCATATACTTTTTCATTCTTTTCTCCTTACTTTGCAATTAATGTGGCTTCTGTTGTGCCATTTAATGTTAAATCTATAGTTACCGTACCTGACAAGTTATCACCCACTTTATAGTAGTAGTTACCTTGCGCCTGAACCGTATCTGCTGCAGTGTTAACAGTGGGTGCAGGACTATAGTTAAAAAAGTTGATTGAGCCTAATTCATAGGTACTGTTATTATAGGTATCTAACGTGAAATCACCTGTATTATAT
>DQVJ01000126.1 GCA_015661795.1 Sulfurovum sp. | reverse complement strand
CTCCCCTATCTCCACAGCTCCAAGCTCTAATAACTTGTCTCCTATCGTTAACCACTGTGTCTTAGAGTATTCTTCTCCTATACCGTAGACTGACAAACTGTCATGTCCATTTTGCAAGACACGCTGCTCTTTGATCCCTTTAAGTACGTCTATCACATAGTGCAAACCAAAGTTTTGTTCAGTTCTAAAAATAGTGGACAACAGTTTGCGTGCAGCCTCCGTGATGTCCACTTTTTCACTTTCAGGGGCTGTACAGTTGTCACATTTTGTAGTACAAGCTTCTATACGGTCATCAAAGTAGGCAGCAACTGTCTGGTGCCTACAGTTTTCAGAGTTTGCGAAGCGTACCATAGCATCTAGCTTGTTAAATGCATGTTCACGGTACGGTGTATCGGGTAAGTCTTCTATAAACATCTTTTGTTGCACAATGTCTGCTGCTGAGTAAAGTAAAAGTGTTTCAGACTCCACACCATCACGCCCTGCCCGTCCTATCTCTTGGTAGAAGTTTTCTATGGTTTTTGGCAATGCCATGTGCACCACGAAACGGATGTTAGACTTGTCTATGCCCATACCAAAAGCTATGGTGGCTACTACTACCTGAACACGGTCAGCTACAAAGTCTGCGTAAGTTTTATTTTTCTGTTCTGTGGGAAGTCCTGCATGATATGCTTGGGCTTCTATGCCTTTGCCTTGCAAGAAACTGGCTATGGATTCAGTGGACTTACGTGAAAGCGTGTAGATGATGCCTGCTTCATCTATATGCCCTTTCAAAAACTCCAACAACTGAGAACGCCCATCTTTTATGCGGTGTCTCGCGTTAATAGTAAGGTTTTCACGAAAGAGTGAACCTCTTACCCGTTTAGGCTCTACCAGCCCTAAGTTCGTGGCGATGTCTTGTTCTACTGCATTGGTGGCAGTCGCAGTAAACGCTGCTATGGGTGTGGTAGAAAACTGTTCTTTAAGTAAAGACAAACGTCTATAGTTTTCTCTAAACTCATGTCCCCACTCAGACACACAGTGTGCTTCGTCTATAACAAAAAAGTTTATGGGGAGCTGATGGAGCATATTTAAAAAATATGCATTGGTCAGACGTTCAGGTGCCACATAGAGTAGTTTTATCTCTCCTGCTCTAAGCTGCTTTTCTATCTCCTGAGCTTCATCTAATGTTTGCATAGATGAGAGCATTGCAGCTGAGATGTCATTAGACTGTAAGGCTACTACTTGGTCATGCATAAGTGCAAGAAGTGGAGAGACTACCACCGTAATGCCATCCATAAGTAGTGAGGGAAGCTGATAACAAAGTGACTTACCCCCACCCGTGGGGAGTATCATAAGCACATCTTCACCACCAACTATGGCATCTACCACCTCTTCTTGCAGAGGTCTAAAGGTATCGTGTCCAAAATAGTGTTTGAGGGTTTCTAATTTATTCATAGTGAAAGTGTAGCGTGAAAAATCTCAAAAAGGTAAAAACATGTCATATTGACATATTTTTTAATGAAATATATACCCTACACCCCAAATAGGGTGGAAATAATTCTCCGTATTCTTTGGGTCTATTTTATTTTTAAGTCTATTGATGGCCACATTTACTGCATTGTCATTGACACCTTCTCCATCATTTCCCCACACTTCATCACGTAAAAAATCTCTTGTAAGTGCTTTACCTATGTGTTTCATAAAGGTATGGAGTAGATTGAACTCTAGGTTGGTGAGAACAACTTCATTCTCTTCTACATATAGGTCTTTTTTACTAAGGTCTATGGTGAGACCTTTGTGTTTAAGTTTGTTTTGTTTTTGTAAAGTACCTGAACGCTTAAGCAATGCTTTTACACGAAGTGTCAACTCTTTAGGGGAAAAAGGTTTATACATATAGTCATCACCCCCTGCTTCAAACCCTTCCTCTAGGTCAGATTCTTTGTCTTTAGCTGTAAGAAAAATGACAGGAATATCATACCCCACTTCTCTAAGATACGACACAAATTCAGCACCTTCCATGCCCGGTAGATTTCTATCTACAAGCAGCAAGGAAGGGGTTTCTTCTTCTAGAAACTGTTCCACATTGTCTGTTGACAAAAATCCCGTTACATCATAGCCCTCTTTCGTGAGGTGATACTCTATAAGTTCTAAAATATCAACTTCGTCTTCTATAACTATTATTTCTATATTTTCATTCTGCATATATGCATTATAGCACAGTGCATTTGCAGATAACTTTGAATGAACAGTTAGAGCGTTCCACCTATACGGGCAAACTTCAGCCTAGACACAATATCTTCCAATCGGTCTATTATCTTCAGATTTTTTCTAATATATTTCAACAAATTGATATACTCTTCGCTAAACTCATGACTTTTATGCATGACTTGAAGTACATCTTTTTCTATCATAGAATATATATCATCTGTTTTAGAGTACTCTACCTCAATTCTAGCGGCAAGTTCTTGAACTTTATCCATATCTTTTGTTTCATTAATCATCTCAATTGTGTGCTCCAAGGCATTAATAGTACAACGGTTAATAGAGAGTGACTCTTGTACCACACGTTTGATATTTTCAGAAGATGCAAGATTATAAATCGACATATTTTTCATATAGTTTTTTTCATTGGTAGCAATACGTTGTAAAGAAGAAGTAATCTTCAAAAAAGCTATCATTTCTCGAAGGTCACTCGCCTCTGGACTATAAAGAGCACATACTGTTAAGATAAGATTATCTATTGCATCTGCTTTTTTATTTATTTGCTTAAGTGATATTTTTACTTTCTCAAAATTTTTATCATCACATGCTTCAAGTGCCTGCAATGCCAACTTTTGAGATGTGGTAAGATCCTCCAATATCTCTACTGTTCTGGCTCTTACTTCTATCAATTTTTCTTCATTTTTTCCTAACATAGTTTATCCTTTATCCAAATCTACCTGTAATATACTCTTCTGTTAATTTTACAGAAGGGTTTACAAAAATTTTCTCTGTCTCACCAAACTCTATAATATCACCTATATACATAAAAGTGGTATAGTCACTCAAACGGCTTGCCTGTTGCATATTATGCGTCACTATAACCACTGTAACGTCTTTTTTTAACTCTGCAATCAACTCTTCAATAGCTCCCGTTGAAATAGGGTCAAGTGCTGATGTTGGTTCATCAAAAAGTAATACTTCTGGTTTTAATGCTACTGAACGTGCAATACAAAGCCGTTGCTGTTGTCCACCACTAAGCCCTAAAGCAGAGTCTTTTAAACGGTCTTTTGCTTCTTTCCAAATGGCTGCATCTTTAAGTGCTTTTTCAACACGACCATCTAGTTCATCTTTATTTTTAAGTCCAGAGAGCTTAAGTCCGTAGGCTACATTATCATAAATACTCATAGGAAAAGGCGTTGGCTTTTGGAAAATCATCCCCACTCTCTGTCGTAATCCAATCAGCTCATTTTCTTTTTGTAAATTAAGAAGGTTTTCCATCTTATTTGTTTTGGGATTAAGTAAATTAATTTTTCCTTCATATTCACAACCTGGATAAAGATCATGTATACGGTTTATGGCTCTAAGCAATGTTGATTTACCACATCCACTAGGGCCTATCATTGCGGTGATTTTGTTCTTATAGATG
>DQVJ01000088.1 GCA_015661795.1 Sulfurovum sp. | reverse complement strand
CCTCCACCCAGTAGATGAAAATGTAAATGTTTTACCTCTTGTGCCCCATCATCCCCATTATTGGTAATGAGCCTATACCCTGTTTGGTCTACACCTGTTTTTATGGCTACTTCTTGTGTAAATTCAGTTAGTCCTGCCATGGTTTCACCACTCACATTTTGAAAACAGTCTACATGTTGTTTAGGAATGATGAGTACATGGATAGGTGCTTTGGGATAGAGATCATGAAATGCTAAAAAATGTTCGCTTTCATGTACAGTGTTGTTTGGTATTTCTTTATTTACGATTTTACAAAATATGCACATAGTAAAGTCCTTAATGATTAGTTTATAAGACAATTATAACACAGAAAATCACTACTAAATCACCTTATTAGTATCTTTTGGATAAAATCACGTCAATTACTACAGAATAAATGGAATTAAATGAAAGAATTAGAAGAGAAGATTGTTCTCGCTGACAGTCTTGAAACATTAGAAAAAGTACGTGTGGAGCTTTTTGGGAAGAAGGGCGTTTTAGCATCAGAATTTGCAAAGATGAAAGATGTCCCAGGTCCAGAAAAAAAAGCTTTTGCTGAAGGTCTCAATAAAAACAAAGCTGTGCTTCAAGCGAGTTTTGATGTACGTTATGAAGCACTCAAAGCAGAAGAAATCGAGAGAGTTCTTAAATCTGAAGCAATAGATGTTTCACTTTATGGCACGTTGGCACAAAAAGGCGCTTTGCATCCTGTGATGGAGACAATGGATAAAATTATTGACTATTTTGTGGCTTTAAACTTTGCAGTAGAGACAGGACCTATGGTAGAAGATGATTTTCATAATTTTGAAGCATTAAACCTCCCTAAGTATCACCCTGCGAGAGATATGCAAGATACTTTTTATTTTAAAGATGGTGGGTTACTTAGAACGCATACTTCACCTGTCCAAATACGTACGATGTTAGAAACAAAACCTCCTATTAGAATGATAGCCCCTGGAACTGTATTTAGACGTGACTTTGATGTAACACATACCCCAATGTTTCATCAGGTAGAGGGACTTGTAGTAGATGACAAAGGTACAGTGAGTTTTGCAAATCTTAAATCTATTTTAACTGACTTCTTGAAATATATGTTTGGTGATGTTGAGGTACGTTTTAGACCCTCATTCTTCCCGTTTACAGAGCCTTCTGCAGAAGTAGATATTTCTTGTATTTTCTGTGAAGGAGAGGGATGCCGTATCTGTTCTCATACCGGATGGCTAGAAGTCCTTGGATGTGGGATAGTAGATCCCAATGTCTTTAAAGCAGTTGGTTATGAAGACGTAAGTGGTTACGCTTTTGGATTAGGTGTAGAACGTTTTGCGATGTTAATGCATAAGATACCAGACTTGAGAAGTCTGTTTGAGGGAGATATAAGACTATTGGAGCAGTTTAGATGATAATTACAAGATCCTGGTTAAATGAATTTATAGACCTTAGTGATGTGTCTGATGAAAAACTGTATGAAACGTTTAATTCTATAGGACTTGAAGTAGACAGTATCAAGAAAATAGACATAGATGACCATGTGGTTGTAGGGAAGATACTTTCTGTTGAAAAACATCCTGATGCAGATAAACTTAACATATGTCAAATAGATGTGGGAAGTGGAAGTAGACAAATTGTTTGTGGTGCAGCCAATGTGATGGATGCAAAATATGTAGCAGTAGCAACAATAGGTGCTGTACTTCCGGGAAACTTTGAAATCAAACATGCAAAACTACGTGGTGTTGAGTCCGAAGGAATGGTTTGTGCTTCATCTGAACTGGGACTTCCTCATACAGGTAAAGGCATTATGATACTTGATGAAAGTATAGGAGACTTAGAAGCAGGACAAAAGTTGCATACTTATCCTAGTATAGCAGATACAATCATAGAGCTCGAACTGACTGCAAACAGAGGGGATTGTCTTTGTGTATATGGTGTGGCTAGGGACTTGTCATCAGCACTTGAACTAGAAATGAAACCTTTTGAATATAAATCAAAAGAGAAGCCAAAACTAGGCATTGCAAGGGTGGCAGAATTACATACTAAAGGTAAGATGACAGCAGATTTAACTTTTAAATTGTTTAATATGCAAGATATCACAAACTCTTTTTTAGTCCAATTACGGTTGGCAATAGTAGGCGTAGATATACAAGATCGATTGGCATCTTTACTTGCCTACACCACACATAGTACAGGTGTTATTTTACGGGCATATGATACCAAAATTTTCCGTAATGAAAATGATAAAATTGTGGTAAACCCTACTGCAAATGATAAGGGTATCATCGAAATCATGGGTAATAAAGAAGTCGCATCTGTTGTAGGCGTGAATCAAAATGAAGTAAGTATTGCTCATGATAATTGTAAAGAAGTTTTGATAGAGGCAAGTTATATTCATCCTGAGACTTTGGTAGAAGCTGTTGCGAACACGGGATTAGATACAGATGATTTATATTATAAAACATCCAGAGGGGCAAATCCTGACTTAAGTTTTGGATTAAAATTTTTAGATTTACTTATGGATACCTATACTGATATTTCACATTATGATGGTGCATTGGATGTAAGTATTGCTAGAGAGAATACGACAGTAATTGTAGATATTAAAGAGATTTCGTCGATTATTGGAATGCATGTAGATACAAGTACGGTTGTTAATATATTACATAAACTCGGTTTTGAGATTAATGCAATGGGTGATGATGTTTTTGCGGTAGTTGTCCCCTTATATAGGCATGATATCAAACATGTACAAGATATTTCAGAAGAGATTGTTCGTATTATCGGAATCAATAATATTCAGGCTAAGCCACTGGTCTTTCCTGAGCAACCGCGACTAAATAATACTACAGATCGTTATAGAATTAAAAAAGAGTTTAAAAATAGAGCAACAGGTGCCTTGTTTTATGAAAATGTATCTTATGTCTTTTCAGACAAGGTTCTTTTGGAAAAGTATGGATTTCCTCTGATAGAAGAAGACCTAGAATTAGCAAATCCTATTGCAGAAGAATTAAATACATTACGATCGACTATTTTAGTCAATTTGTTAAATGCTGTAAAGGGAAATGTTAGTTATAGTAAAAAGTCTATTCCTCTTTTTGAAATTGGTGCAGTATTTGGGAGTAAAAGGGAACAGAGCGAAGTAATCTCTTTTGTCTTTTCAGGACAACTTGATGGTGCAAACGTAAGGAATTCGGGGAAGCCCTATAGTATTAATTTTGCTTCTTTTGCCCAAAAAATTGGTGCTGTTATAGGAAATTTTGAACTACGTCCATGCACCTATAAGAATGGACTTGTACACCCGTATCAGTCTGCAGATATCATTATTGATGGACAAGTATGTGGTTTTATGTCTAAACTTCATCCTACAGTACAGGAGAGTTTTGATATCCCTGTGACGTATATTGCCGAACTTGATTTTGATGTATTGATGCCAAAACATATTAATGCAACACCAGTTTCAAAGTTTCAAGGTGTCTATAAAGACCTTTCTATAGTGATTGATAAGACAATAAATTATTATGAGGTTGCAACAATTTTAAATAGTTTGGATATTGAGGTTCTGAAAGACAGTTATCCAGTAGATATATATGAGGATGAGACACTAGGCGACAAAAAGAGTCTAACAATACGTTTTTTCCTTCAATCTATGGAAAAAACACTTGAAGATTTTGAGATTGAAGATGTGATGAACCAAATTATTGGTATACTAGAGAAACAATGTAAAGCACAATTGAGGTAGATATTATGAAAATACAATTAGCATCGAGTTACGGTTTTTGTTTTGGTGTCAAGAGGGCTATTGAGATTGCCGAAGAGCATAGAGGTTCAGTGACTTATGGTCCTTTGATCCATAATAAAGATGAAATTGACAGGCTTAAAAACGGTTTTGATATTGATATTGCTAGAGATTTAAAAGATATTCAGACTGATGATGCAGTGGTTATACGAACACATGGTATACCTAAAGATGAACTTGCCATTTTAAAAAAACAAGACTATAAAATCATTGATGCAACTTGTCCTTATGTGACTACGCCCCAACACATAGTTGAAAAGATGAGTGAAGAAGGATACAGTATTGTGATTTTTGGTGACAAAGATCATCCAGAGATCAAAGGTGTTGTAAGTTATGCGAAAGAAGAAGATGATGCTTTTATCGTTTTGGAACCAGAAGAGCTTGAAATATTACCTCTTAGAGGAAAAGTAGCAGTAGTCTCACAAACAACCAAAAAGCCTGAAGACTTTGCAAGAATTGTGACAGCACTGATGTCAACACGTAAAGAAATAAGGGTATTTAATACCATATGTAATGCAACATTTGAAAATCAGGATGCCGCATCTGAGTTGGCAAAAGATGCAGATGTAATGGTGGTCATAGGGGGTAAACATTCTTCTAATACAAAACAGCTACACAGTATCTGTCAACGTGATTGTGGAGATAGCTATCTGATAGAAAATGAACAAGAACTTCAACATGAATGGTTTGAAGATAAAAAATTGTGTGGTATTTCTGCAGGAGCATCTACGCCTGATTGGATTGTACAAAAAGTAATTGATGCGATTCAAGAGATGAAAAAAATAGAAGCATAATGAATTCATTGACATTAGCACCCGTAGTGAAAATAGAAGGAGAGGTAACTCTTCCTGGTTCAAAAAGCCTTTCTAACCGAGCTTTATTACTTGCCGCATTGGCTAAGGGAACGACTAAAATTACCAACCTGTTAGAGAGTGATGATACACGTCATATGCTTCATGCATTAAAACAACTGGGTATTAAATATAGACTTTCTGAAGATAAAACAGAGTGCACAGTGGTGGGTCATGGTGGTGCATTGCATTGTGATAGTCCCCAAGAACTTTTTTTAGGGAATGCAGGCACTGCAATGCGTCCACTTTGTGCTGCACTATGCCTAGGTGAGGGAACTTATATTTTGACAGGTGAACCAAGGATGAAAGAGCGTCCTATAGAGCATTTGGTAGATGCTTTAAGTCAAGCAGGTGCAAATATTAGATATTTAGAGAATGATGGGTACCCACCACTTAAAATAGAAGCAAATGGATTAGAAGGTGGTGAGGTAAGTATTGATGGTGCCATATCCAGTCAATTTTTAACTGCATTATTAATGGCTGCGCCTTTAGCAAAAAACGATATGAAGATCACCATTAAAGGTGAACTTGTTTCCAAACCTTATATTGATATCACACTGCATATGATGAGAATATTTGGTGTAGAGGTAATAAATGATGGATATAAGGTTTTTACTGTTAAAAGTGGACAAAGTTATCAAGCAGTAGATACTTTTATGGTAGAAGGAGATGCTTCTTCTGCTTCTTATTTTTTGGCTGCAGCAGCCATTAAAGGGGGTACGGTCAAAGTGACCGGTATTGGTAAAAACAGCATACAAGGTGATGTGGCTTTTGTCGATGTATTGGAAAAAATGGGTGCAAAGGTAACGTGGGGAGATACCTATGTCTCTGTAACACGTGATACTCTGCATGCTATAGATATGGATTTTAATCATATACCTGATGCTGCGATGACTATAGCTACCACAGCACTTTTTGTCGAAGGAACTAGTATCTTACGCAATATATATAACTGGCGTGTAAAAGAGACGGACAGACTTTATGCTATGGCAAGGGAACTACGGAAAGTAGGTGCAGCAGTAGAAGAGGGGGAAGACTATCTTAAAATCACTCCTCCTAAAGTACTTAAACATGCAGCCATTGATACGTATGATGACCATAGAATGGCAATGTGTTTTTCACTTTTGGCATTAGATGATGCCTCTGTTACAATCAACGAGCCAGAATGTACAGCCAAAACTTTCCCTACATACTTTGATGTTTTTAAAAGTATTTCTCATGAAAAATAAACAGTGTAAAACTTAAAACAAAATATAAATATACACCCGGTATCACAGTGGGTACAGCAACACTATGCTTTGCAGATAGAGATACTATAAGCCTTGTATTAAAAAAAATGGGTATAATACGCAAAATTAGGCACACATAAGGATAGGTATGAAGTTCGAAGATATCGAAATAGAAGAAGTAGATTTTGAGGCGATGCTTGAGGAATCGTTTAAAAAATCAGAGTCAAAAAGTGATTTGGTTACAGGTACAATTGTAAAAATAGATGAAAAAGATAATTTGGCTGTCGTTGACATCGGTGGTGGTAGAGATGCAAACCTCTCATTGGATGAAATTTTAGATGAAGATGGAAATACTACATTCAAAGTGGGTGACACCATAGATGTTGTAACTATGGGAAGAGGGCGTATCTCATATAAAGCAGCATTGAGCAGAGTAGCACTCAATGAGTTTATTTCTGAATATGATGATGAACAAGAGTATATTATCGAAGGTATTGTAACTAAGACAAATAAAGGTGGATATGTTGTAGAAGTGGATGGTCTAGAATTTTTCATGCCACGTACACTCTCTTACCTTTCTTCTAAAATCGATCCTAAGGGCAAAAAAGTAAAAGCTGTTATCGTCAAAGTTGATAAAGATAAGGGTTCGGTTGTTGTTTCAAGAAAAGAACTTATCGAAAGAGACAAAGCAAAAACAGATGAAATCGTGGGTGCCTTACTTGAAAATAAAGAACCAGTTATAGGAACCATTAAAAAAATTACTTCTTATGGTATGTTTGTTGATGTTGGTGGCATGGATGGACTTGTGCATTACTCTCAAATATCTCATAAAGGACCAGTTAATCCTTCAAAATATTTTGAGGAGGGTGATGAAGTAAATGTTGTTGCTTTAGAATATGATAAAAAGAAAAGACATCTTTCTCTCTCTATTAAAGATGCCAATCCTGATCCATGGGCTGATATAGATGCTATTATTGGTGTAGGTGATACAGTTACTGCTACTGTTTCGAATATTGAACCATATGGTGTGTTTGTTGATCTTGGAGAAGATCTTGAAGCTTTCCTTCACGTGTCTGAAATCTCTTGGGACAAAAATGTTAAACACCCAAAAGATTATTTGGAAAATAATTCAGAAATCAATGTTGAGGTAATTGAAGTTGATAAAGAAGGTAGAAGACTTAGAGTCAGCCTTAAAAATCTTCTTCCGAAGCCTATGGATGCATTTACAGCAGAAAACAGAGTAGGTGACATAGTCAAGGGTACAGTCACTTCTATCACTGATTTTGGTGCTTTTGTAAAAGTGGGTGCCATTGAAGGTCTTTTACACAATCAAGAAATTTCTTGGGATAAAGCTAAAAATGCTAAATCAGAATTAAAAGTTGGTGATGAAGTAGAAGTGAAAATTATCAAAATTGATAGAGATGCGGGAAAAATATCTTTAAGTAAAAAAGCACTTGAGGCATCACCAGTCAAAGCATTTGCAGAAAACAATAAAAATGGTGCCATCGTAACGGGAACTGTCAAAGATAAAAAAGATTTTGGTGTATTTATTTCACTTGAAAACAATGTAGATGCTTTAATCAGAACTGAAGATCTTCATCCATTAAAATTTGATGAGATTGAAAAAGGTCAGGAGATTACTGGCGTAATTAGTTTTATCGATGTAAATAATGACAGAATCAGAGTTTCTGTGAAAAAACTTGAGCGTCAGGAAGAAAGAGAAGCAATGGACAAGCTTAATTTAGAGCAAGATGACAGCATGACATTAGGTGATGCTTTTGGTGATAAATTTAAAAAATAATCATTTAAATCATACTTCAGTGAACTCATATAAAAGTGAGTTCACGCGACTATGTCGCTTCTCTCAAATTTAATTTACTTAAAATTTTATAAAGGTTATTATATGTCAAAAAAGACAATTGTTGTTTGTGACCATATTCATCAAGATGGATTAGACATTTTAGCAAATGATAGTGAAATTATATTCATTAACGCAGCAGACGAAGCTAAAGATAAACTTGTTTCAGAGATTATTCCTTTAGCTGATGTTGCAATTACCCGTTCTTCAACCGATGTAGATCAGGCATTTTTAGATGCTGCCAAAAATATCACGGCAGTAGTACGTGCTGGTGTAGGTGTTGATAATGTTGATATCCCTGGTTCGAGTAAACAGGGTATTGTTATCATGAATGTACCTACAGCAAATACTATAGCTGCAGTTGAGCTTACAATGACTCATTTACTGTCATGTGTCAGAAAATTTCCCTATGCACATAACAATCTTAAACTTGAACGTGTTTGGAGAAGACAAGATTGGTATGGTACGGAACTTAAAGATAAGAAACTGGGTATTATTGGTTTTGGTAATATTGGTTCAAGAGTGGGAAAACGTGCCAAAGCTTTTGAAATGGATGTGATTGCATATGATCCTTATATTGACTCATCTAAAGCGACAGATTTAGATATAACGTATACCAAAAATTTTGAAGATATCTTAGGGTGTGATATTATCACTATACATACGCCTAAAAATACTGAGACTATTGGAATGATTGGTAAAGAAGAGATAGCTAAGATGAAAGAAGGAGTCATCCTTATCAATTGTGCAAGAGGCGGGCTTTATAATGAAGATGCACTTTTGGAGGGATTGAAAAATGGCAAAATTGCAATGGCAGGGATTGATGTATTTAACAAAGAACCTGCAATTGATCATCCTTTCTTAGATCTTGATAATGTTACAGTGACTCCACATTTAGGTGCGAATACTAAAGAATCGCAAAAAAATATAGCCATTCAAGCTGCGGAAAATGCTATAGCAGCAGCAAAAGGTATTTCATATCCCAATGCATTAAATTTGCCTATTAAAGAGAATGAATTACCTGATTTTGTACGACCATATCTTGAATTGGTACAAAAAATAGGACATATGTCTGCACAAATAACAAAAAGTGCTGTAAAGTCTATTAGAGTGATAGCAGAAGGTCCTGTAGCTGATCATTTGGAATCTATGGGGACATTTGCAACTGTTGGTGTTCTTACTGAATCACTTGGAGATCAGGTGAACTATGTAAATGCTGAATTTGTAGCAGCTGAACGAGGCATTGAAATTTCTAAAGAAGTCACACCAAATACAAGTGGTTTTATCAATAGAATAGCTGTTAAACTGACAACTGCAGAAGGGATTATTTTTATTGCAGGTACTGTATTTGATGAAAATGTACAACGTATTGTTGAAATTGATGACTACATTTTGGATGTCGAACCTAAAGGAACTATGATATTCTTTAGAAATACGGATACGCCAGGTGTGATTGGCGATGTCGGTAAAATTATGGCAGACAACAAGTTAAATATTTCAGATTTTAGGCTAGGACGTGATCATAAACAGCAGGCATTGGCGGTCGTACGTATTGATGGACAGGTGACAAAAGAAGTGATTGAAGCATTGCAGTCTTTGGAGGCTTGTATCAGTGTAGGCTATGCAGCACTCTAATTGATAGGCTTAGCCATCATGGCTAAGTTTTTCTCCTTTAATAATAAATAAAAGTTATATTTATTATAATATTATATAAATTATAATTTGTGTTTATATCTAATACAAATGTAGGAGAACTATTATGTTTATGCAAAAGTATTTTATTTTACTTTTAGTAAGTTTACCCCTTATGGCAACTGTTCAAAACTTGCGTTTAGACACAGCTTTAAAGATGTTAGATGAGAATAATCTAGAATTAAAAATATCTAGATTTAACGAACAAATGAAAGCACATGAGGTAAAGACTGCTGAGGGTTATCACTATGGTAAGGCTGAACTGTCTTTGACTGGTATGCGTTCAAATGACGCAGGTAATGTGTTTGGATTTAAGCTGCAAAGCAGAGAAGCTACTTTTGGAGATTTTGGTTTTGCAGAATTTGATACTTCAGGGGCTACCAATCCACTATCAGTTGCTCCCAGGGCATTGAATTATCCTAATGCACGTAACCATTATCAAACTAAAATTTCATATATGTTGCCACTCTATACTGGAGGTAAACTGACTGAATACAGTCGGATCACAAAAGCAATGGCACGTATGAGCCAGTATGATACGCAAAAACTACTCAATGAAAAAATTTTTCAAACTAAAAAAGCATTTTATGATATCTCTTTAATTCAGAATTATATTGTGAATCTTTCAAAAATGATAAAAAATATAGAAAAACTTGAAAGTATAGTCATCTCTATGAAAACAGAAGGCTATGCACAAGAGATAGATATTCTTGAAGTACAAGCACGCCTTGCCGAAGCGGAGAGTATGTACAATCAAGCAAAACTTAATAAAAATTTAGCCTATCAATTTCTTTCATTTTTATTAAATGAAGAGGTCAAATCAATCGCTAGTATGAGTGATATGGCTCAGATGCCACGTTTTCACAGTGGGGAGATAGAAGATAATAATATAGATATCCAAAAAGCACTTTTAGGTTTACAAATTTCTGAAATGGCTATAGGTGCACAAAGGGCTAATTATTTACCTACAATTGGTGCATTTGGAGAATATGGAAGTGCTGATAATATTTTGTGGAATGAATTTATCGATAAGGATTCATATACTGTGGGAATACAGTTAAAATGGAATATTTTTAATGGTGGAATTGATGATGCAAATCTTGAAAAAGCAAAAGTAAATTTTTTAAAAGTACAAGACCAAGTGGCTTTAGCTAAATCTGGTGTGGCTTTAAAAGTAAAAAAACTTGAAACCGAGATTTTGAGTAAGAATGCAGATATAAAAAGTTATAACAAACAATTAAATTTTGCGAAAAAAGTATATGAAAACTATCGAGCACGATATAAAGAAGGGCTTGTTTCCATTTCTGATGTCTTGATAAAACAGTCTAAAGAATTGGAAATGTTATTGAAATTATTAACGGCAAAAAATGAACGGAATACAAAAATATTTCAATTAAAAAATATATTAAACTTAAACCATGGAGGTGAAGTGTGAAGCATATAGTAATAAAAATAATAACTTTAGTATTTATAATCTCTTCAGTAAATGCAGTGGAAATAAATCTAAGTGGTTCAGTGGTATCAGATAACCAAAAAATGCTTACTAGCCGTTATATGGGTTATGTTAAAAATATGGCCGTTTCTGAAGGTGATATTGTTCAAAAAGGACAGTTGATTTATGAAATTGATTCCAAAGAGATAGAATCAGCTGAAAGGCAGGTTGACCTTGCAATTTCACAAGCGAGACTTGCATTGCAAATGAATAAAAATCAATACAATAATGTACTGACAAATCTTGCAAGACATGAAAGACTATTCAAAAAAAATATGGTTTCTAAATATGAATTTGAAATGTTACAACTTTCAGAAAAAAACCTACAAGATATGGTGAAAATATCAGAAGATCAGGTTAAACAGGCAGAAGCAAAAAAAGATGAAGTACTGAATCAGTATAATTATTTAAAGATACATGCACCCAATGATGGAGTAATCGTTGAAAAACGGTTGAATGAAGGGGAAATGGCAATTCCTGGTATGCCAGCAGTAGTGCTCACAGATTTGAGTAGATTAAAAATTATTGCCGAGTTAAGTGAAACCCAATTAAAATATATTAGTTTAGGTAAAAAAGTTGAGATAGAAATCCCTTCTATCGGGCTGAAGAGTGTTGGCGAAATAACTTCTATTATCCCAAGTTCAAACCCAATGACACATAAGTTTAAAATTAAAATGAAGTTTGATGCTAAAAAAAGATCTGTGTATCCAGGAATGTATGTGAAAATTATAATTAAGTAGGTATCTATGGAAAATAAAAAAGAATATCACATTGTAAATATTGCAGGTAAACTGGCAAAAGGTTTTTTATATAATCCTTTGACGATTGTATTAGGTGCTTTTTTACTGATTATGGGCTATTTGGCACTCAATATTATGCCTAGAGAGGAAGACCCGCAAATCGCTATTTCAGGAGGTGCAGTCATTGTGGCAATGCCAGGTGCTACACCCAAGGAGATTGAAAATATTATTGTTAAACCTTTGGAACGTAAACTTCGTGAAGTGAAGGGGATAGAACACATCTATGGTATGGCTATGGATAATGTTGGGATTGTAAACGTGATGTATTATATCGGTGAAAATAGAGAAGATTCTAACCTCAAGCTTTATGACAAGGTCATGCAAAATATGGACAGTATGCCAAAAGGGGTTATGCAGCCACTGATAAAACCTTTTGATATTGATATTGATATTCCTATTATGAGTGTGGCTTTTTACCCTAAAGCAAACGCTAGTGTGGATGATGTAAGACTTTTCGAGTTGGTACGTAAGGTACAACAGAAGATTAATGCCGTAGATGCAGTAGCAAAAACGACATTAAAAGGGGCTCGCAAGGCACAGTATAATATTGAAGTTGACATGGGAAGGTTATCGGCGTATCACCTCTCTTTAGGGCAGATTATGCAAGCTGTACAATCGGTTGCTGTAGATGTACCTGATGTGAAAGGCAAAACAAAGGATAATCAACTTGTTATCTTTGGGGTTAAAAATGCCATTGAAAGTGTTGAAGATGTCGGGGAGGTAATCGTTGCTCAATATATGGGCTCTCCCATATATTTAAGGGATGTTGCAAAAGTAAAAAAAGGTTTGGACATCCAAAATTTCCAAACGGCTAAAATAGTTTTAAGAGAAGACAGTAATGGCAGTGATATGGGTGAACAACGAAGCCAGATTACTATGACAGTAGCTAAACTTGCTGGAACAAATGCGGTATTTGTTGCTGAGGATGTTGTGGATATTTTGAAATCATATGAAAATGAATTTGACAAAATAGGTGTAGGGTATTTAATTACACGAAATTATGGTGAGAGGGCGAATGAAGCAGTAAATGAGCTCATGAGTCATCTTGTCATTACGATTATAATCATTGCTCTTATGTTGGTTTTTGCACTGGGCTGGAAAGAATCATTGATCGTTACTTTTACCGTACCAGCAATTTTGGCAGTCACACTTTTTACCGCATGGATGACGGGACAGACTATGAATCGTATTACTCTTTTTGCCCTTTTGCTTTCTCTGGGACTTTTGGTAGATGCTGCGATTATCGTGATTGAGAATATACATAGACATCTTCACAGTCATGGTGTAGAAGATAAAGAGATGGATGCACTTTTGATAGAAGCGACAGATGAAATCGGGGCACCTACCAATGTGGCTACATTGGCAATTATTCTGACTATGGTTCCGATGGCATTTGTGGGCGGGATGATGGGGTCTTTTATGAAACCAATACCATATAATGTGCCTGTTGCACTTGTTGCATCACTCTTTGTAGCGTATATCTTTACACCATATTTAAGTTTAAAATTGCTTAAGAAGCCAAAACATCACTCAGATGTGGGACAGCATAATGAAGGGACTAAATAATGAAAAATTTTGAAAACTTTATTTTTCGTATTCTTGAGAGTAAAAAAAAGAAAAAAATGGTTATTATCTTAACCGCAGCGGCCTTTTTTCTCTCACTCATGATGTTTCCAACAAAGTTGGTTCTGGCTAAAATGTTACCAGGTAAAAGTGCGAATACATTTTCTATTTATATAGACACACCTACTGGGTCATCCATAGATGAGACAAAGAGAGTGAGTGCTTGTGTGATTGATTTTTTAAAAAAAGAAAAAGAAGTCATGCATTTGGAGCTTTTTTTAGGTCAAGGCATTCCTCTTGACTATGCAGGTCTTGTGAAAGGTGCAAGTATGAAACGTGCAGAAAATGTCTCAGAAATCTCGGTAAACCTTACGGATAAACACCATCGTGATGAACCTTCATTTTTAATGGTACAACGTTTAAGACCGATTATTCAAGATAGTTGTACTCCATTAAAAGAGGGGACAAATATTAAATTCATAGAACAGCCTTCTGGACCACCGACATTGGCATCTATAGTTGTAGAAGTGCATGGAGACAACATGTCCAAAGTAAGAAGTATTGCTGTAGATGTTGCAGATGTTTTAAGTGAGACAGAGGGCTTGGTAGATATCGATATTATGGCAGATGAAAATTATGATAAATATGAACTTGTCCCAGATAAAGAAAAGATTGCACGAAGTGGGTTGAGTGTTAAACAGGTAAATAATATTTTGTATCTTGCTTTTGAAGGAATGGTGATTGCCCATAAAAATGCAAAAAATTCTCCAGATCAAATTAATATATTTTTGATTTTAGATGATGAGAGTAAGAAATTACCTGTCTCAAGTGTTGATGCTTTAGAGTCTAAACTTTCTTCATTGAACTTGATGAATATTAAAGGAATGATGGTACCTTTGAGTGAAGTAGTAGGCATAAGAAAAGTCAAATCAAATCCAATGATTATGCATAAAGATCTTTCACGTATGGTCAATGTTATCGCGGAGACGGATATGGTTTCACAGGTGTATCCATTGTTGGATGCACGCGATGTAATGTTAGAAAAATTCAAAGAAGCGTATACGATTACTAAAGCAGGGTTTTCAACATATATGTTTGATTTTACCCTAGAAGATAAAAAGACGCATGAGCAGTTTCTTATACGTTGGGATGGAGAGATGAAAGTCTCGCTAGATACATTTAGAGACCTTGGAGGCGCATTTATTTCTGCATTGGTTTTGATTTTCTTATTATTGGTTATTTATTATAAAAATTTTGCTATTAGCGGTATTGTTCTTTTGGGATCATTTTTGTCACTGATAGGAGTGATTGTGGGGCATTGGGTAGCTAACTGGTTTACGTCGGAGACTTTTTTCCTGACGGCTACATCATTGATAGGGTTTATCGCGTTGATTGGAATTTCTTCACGAAATTCACTGCTTCTCATTGATTTTGCAAAGTCTCTTATGGAACATGAAAATATGCAGAAACGTAGAGCTATCGCAGTCGCAGCAGCAACCAGAGCCAAACCGATAATGTTAACGGCTGTTGCTATTATTTTAGG
>DQVJ01000159.1 GCA_015661795.1 Sulfurovum sp. | reverse complement strand
TTTATCTCGCAAAACGTGATTGATAATGACCCTTTTTCAGATGACTTTGAAGAGCTTATTTTCCCTCCGTACGTCATAAAAGAGATTGGTGGAGCGAAGATAGGTATCATCGGGCAGTCTTTCCCTTTTACTTCCACTGCAAACCCTAAAAAGTTTACTGAAGGTTGGAGTTTTGCTTTACGTCATGAGTCTTTGCAAACGTATATAGATATGCTCAGAAAAGAGAAAAAAGTTGACTGTATAGTTGTGCTTAGTCATGATGGATTTTCAGTTGACCAAGAGTTAGCTAAAAAAGTAAAAGGTGTGGACTTCATATTGAGCGGTCATACACATGACCCTAGTCCTGAACCAATTATTGTAAATGACACAGTGATTTTGATATCAGGAAGCCATGGTAAGTATGTTGGACGACTTGATATTGACATCAAAGACAAAAAAGTGACTGGATATAACTTTAAGCTTATTCCTGTGGCTTCAAATCTTATCCCTGCAGATAAAGCAGGTGTAGATTTGGTAGAAAAATGGTATAAACCGTATAACAAAGAGTTAAATGAAGTACTAGGTACAACCAAGGGACTACTCTATAAGAGGGACACTTTCTATTCTACATTTGACTCGCTTATAGGGATGGCAATCCAAGATGAAATGAAATGTGATATTAACTTCAACCCTGGATATAGATGGGGTACAACGGTTCTTCCTGGTGGAGATATCTTAAAAGATAATGTCTACGAAATGACCGCAATTACCTATCCAGAAGTGTATACATTTGACCTAAAAGGTGAGGTGATATTTAAACTTATGGAAGATATTGCAGATAATGTTTTTAATTCTAATCCACTTTTACAACAAGGTGGTGATATGAGTAGAATTACGGGTGCGAGTTATAGCATTAAAATTTCTGCACCATCAGGTAAGCGTATTTCAGACTTTATGATAGGAGGTAAGCCGATTGATATGAAGAAAACTTATAGGGTTTCATCTTGGGGTGGAAACTTACAGAATGTAGGTGAAAATCTAGATGAAAAGATTATTCGTCCGGTCTATGAGGTGGTAAGTGATTATATTCGTAAGAAGAAAGTCATTGACATCCCTATGGAGTCGAATGTAAAAGTGTTAGATATGGACTGTGGATGTCCAGTAAAAGGTGCTACTTGCTAATGTAAAACCGTGCCTTGTCTCTTTGTTTGAATACATTGTTAGTCTCTTCTATCGAAAAGGCAAGGCACCCATGGTTGTGACATATAATCACGACCCCATTTTAGCATAAGTTAATTATATAAGTATAAATAAAAAACAAGGGGTAAATAATGAACAAAGGAACAATTAAATTAGGTGTAGTTACAGCTGCTGCATTACTGATGAGTACATCATTAATGGCTGGAGGAGATATTGTAGAACCAGAAGTCACTCCTCCTTCTTTAGTCAAAGATAATAAACCTAAAAGGACATTAAAAGGAAATATGGTTGTTCAGTATCATACATTGCCGGGGACAGCTGACAGTATACGTGAGATGTTTAGCGAAGGTGTCTTTTATGGTCGTTTAAGATCCAATACTTTTTATTGGCAGTGGGCAGCAGATGGTGCAAATAATGATGCCAATAAAAATATGGGTTTAGGTGGAAGCCTTATTTATAAATCGGCTGCATATAAGAATTTTAGTTTTACTTTCGGTTATTATGGAACTATGAGCCCAACTTTTTGGAGACCAGATAAAGCGGATATTGGACTTGCTAAATCAGGAAAAGATACCTTTAGCCGATTTAAAATAAAATCAGGTGGTGGTTTCGGTTTGCATGTGTTAGGTCAAGCTTTTCTAGAATACAACAATGGTACGGTTGACATAAAAGCAGGTCGTCAACTATACGAATCGGTATTTACAAAATCAAATGATACAAAGATGATTCCAAATACATTTGATGGAGTAAGTGCAGCCATTAAAGTGGCGGAGAAAACAAAGTTACGTTTGGCATGGTTTGGTAGTCAAAAACTAAGAGATCATGAAGATGCTCATGATGTAATTACTTTCAAAGATGCAAATGGTGAGAGTTGGAATAATAATGATGATGCAGGTAAACACAGAGGATTGAATTATAATAATTTTTTAGCTGCAGGTGTAAGTCCTAATAACAATATGTATCTAGCAGATATTAGAACAAAATATTTTAAAAATCTTGATACAACGTTTAGTTATCTTCAAATTCCTGGTGTATTACAAGACTTTGTAATAGAAGCACATTATAAGATTCCTTTAGCTGATTCAGGTTGGGCAGTAAGACCTGGTATTCGTCACTTTATGCAATTTGATGATGGTGGTGGTAATATAGCAGGTAATAGTAATGCACTTGGTGCAGACCTTACGGGTTATAGTGCAGGAGTAAATGGTTCTTTGGATTCAAGTTTATTTAATGGAAGAGTTGATGTTCTTATGCCTAATAAAAAAGGTTTCTTTAGACTTGGATATTCAAAAGTGTCTGATGATGCAGATATTGTTGCTCCGTGGAGAGGTTTCCCTACAGGTGGTTTTACAAGAGCAATGGCTCAGTACAACTGGTTTGCCAACACAGAAACCATTATGGCAAGAGTAGTGTATAAATTTAATTCAACATGGAAAGCAAGTATTCGTTATGGTATTCAAGATTTTGATGACACTAAAAATGTACCAGCAGACAGTACAGTTATTCATATTGACACATGGACAAACATTACTAAAAACCTTCAAATGAGAATGCGTTATGGGCGGGTTACTGCTGTTGATGATATTCTTAAACCAGGTAGTCTTAATGCGTATAAAAGTGATTGGTCATACGATGAGTTCCGTTTAGAGTTTAACTATATGTTCTAGGACTAAAATGAAATATATTTTCCTATTGTTTTTAACCTATTCTTCTTTGCAGGCATTTGAATATCATCTTAAACCTAAAAAGGTAGCAGAAAATGTTTACTGTTTTTTTGGTAAGCTTGAAAATATAAACAAGCAAAATGCTGGGAATATGGTAAATACATGTTTTGTCCAAACAAACAAAGGGTTCGTTGTTATTGACAGCGGCCCTACTTATGCATATGCCACTCAGGCATATGCACAGATGCAAAAAATATCCCCACTACCTGTACGCTATGTTATTAACACGCATGACCATGATGACCACTGGTTGGGCAATAGCTTTTATAAAGAAAAAGGTGCTTTGTTGATAGGTCCAAGGACGTATGAACAAAGTATTTTCAAAGGCATGAAAACACGTATGCAAAGAGTGCTTGGAAAGACATTGTATGGAAAGACAAGCATTGTAAAATTAGATACTGTAGTCGACAGTAACCTCAGTTTAATCCTTGGAAATAAGACATTTGAAATCAAACAACTTGAACCTATAGCCCATACAAAAGGTGACTTAATTGTCTACATGCCAGAGTATAAATTGGTCTTCGCAGGTGATTTAGTTTTTAATGATAGACTTACATCACTTAGAGATGGTTCATTATTGGGTTCACTTAAAGTATTGGATGCTATTGATGCCCTAGATGCAAAGATTATTGTAGGAGGACATGGGCATATGACAGATACCAATGCTACGAAACATCTAAAACAATACTTATCAACAATGAAAAATGAAGTACAAAATGCCTTGGACAATGGCATTTCGTTAGAAACTGTTACAAAGCAAGTCATAATGCCACAATATAAAACAATGAAGCTTTATGATATCTTGCATAGTCGCAATGTATTTGATGCCTATCAAGAGTTAGAAATGTATGAAGAGGAGGATGAATGAAAATATTAGTATATGTCGCTTTTGTGTATGTTGCACTTTTTGCAAATGAGGGACAAAAAGTTTTTGAAACAAAATGTCTCTCATGTCATAAAAGTTTTATAGACATGTCTACTCTAAAAGTAAATTTTTTAGATAAAAATAATCAACTATTGAAACTTACCGCTCCTACATTAAATCAACTCTCCTATAGACTTAAACAGCGTATAGGAGACCCCCGAGGCGATAAAGATATGCATCGTATGGAAGTTTCTGCTTTCATGAGGGATTACGTATTAAATCCTGATAGAGAGAAGTCTGTATGTTTAGATGATGTGATGAAGTATTTTAAAACAATGCCAAGTTTAAAAGGTCAGATAAGTGAAGATGAGTTAGAAGCTGTGGGTGAATATCTTTATGATTTTGATAAAAACATAGAAAAAGAGATCAGCGAAACTTATGAAGATTTTGAAAGTACTCTGAAATTGGCACAAAAAGAACATAAGATTATTATGATAGAAGCGATGAGTGAAACGTGTCATTATTGTAGAAAGATGGAGACAAAAGTATTGGTTGATAAGGAAATACGCAATGTGCTAGAGAAAGACTTTATTACACTTAAAATTGACATTGGTAAACGTAAATTGCCATTAGGATTAAATACTGAACTAACTCCGACGTTTATTTTTATAGATGAAAATGCTAAGCTAATTATGCAAGTACCAGGTGCTTGGGATAAAAAAAACTTTTTAGAGATACTCCAAGAAGTTAAAATGAAAAAGGATAAAAAATGATTAAAATACTATTTATAACTATGCTCTTTATGGGAACTGCTTTTGCTGAGACAGAATTTGCCAAACCTAAACCTGCTATAGACAATCCACGTAAACTTGTCTTCGCTTTGCCCAGTGGGGATATTAAAGAGATAAATAGAATCATTAGTACCATTAATAATGTGATAAAATTTTATAGGCCAGAAAACACTGAAGTGGTTGTGGTAGCATATGGTCAAGGCTTACATGCTTTACTTCAAAATGGAGACAAAGAGGTACGTAAACGTATAGAAGCACTTATGACGTATGATGTTGTGTTTATCGCCTGTGGAAATACAATGAGAACTTTGCATATAGACAAAAAAGACTTGTTGGAAGATGTTGAGTTCGCCACAGCAGGTATAGTAGAAATCATAGAAAGAAAATTACAGGGATTTAGCTATACACAACCTTAATTTTACATTTCTTTTACATTATATTGTTACAGTCACTATATATTAAAAAAAGGAATAGAAAATGAAATTATTTGTTAAAGGGATGCTTTGTGCATCATTGCTGGTAAGTGGTACATATGCTGATAAAACTGCAAACATTGAGATTAAAAAAACAGAAGCGGTAAAAATTTTAAATAGTGATATAGAGATTATTACATCAGACAATAGCGATGGCAAAATAACACCAAAAACGATAGAAGCAGCATTTGTTAAGGCTGGGTTTACTGTCTCTGCTAATAGAGATATGAATGGTCCTTTTTTAAAGCAGTTTAAATCATCTGACTTTGATACCTATAATCTTTTTACATTTTATAAAAAAGAATTTGTACTCGAGTTAGTAAAGAAATATCCCAATGTGGGATTGTTTGCACCAATGAGTATGTCTATCTATACGAAAAAAGGTGAAAAAAATATTTCAGTTTCTTCATTGAGTGCAGAGGCGATGGCAACTATTATGCAAGCACCACAGGATGATAAAATTTTACATAGATTAAGAAAACTAGTAAAAGATACTTTACGCAACGCTATGCCACAGGGGAACTTTAAAAATTCAGAACATAAAAAACAAAAACCAAAAGGTGAGCTTGTCACAACTTTTAGTATGGAAATGGATGAAGAGGAGTGGGAAGATGAACTAGATGAATTTAAAATGGGATTTGAAGGAGAACTCGCACCTAATGGATTTGTAATAGCAGGCTTCAATAACTTAGGCGATGAATTTGAAGAAAGTAATTATAACAATTTTGATTTTTATGAAGTCTATTCTGTTTGTAAATTACCAGTTATTTATACTATAGCAAAAAGCAGACCAGAAGCAGGTGCTTTTGCTCCATGTTCTTTGTATCTAAGCAAAAAGAAAGAGGACAATATCATGAACGTCGCTTTTCCATCAGTTTATAATTGGATATCATCTATGTCAATTGAAGATGATGAAGATATTAAAGTATTAGAAGTTGCACAAGAGGGTATGAAAAAGATTTTAAAAGCGTTAATGGAATAATTATTTTAAAGTGACTCTATAGAATACTTTCTAACAGTTCTTACATAGAGATCTCCTTATTTGAAAGATATTCTATACTATTGTTACCCTTTTATCATATCTCTAGGTAGAAACTCCAACACTGTAGCGTTGATACAAAAACGTTGTCTTCCTCTAGGTGCACCGTTAAACACATCTCCAAGATGAGTTACAGATTTTTTGGCAATGATCTCTATGCATTTCATGCCATAGCTGAGATACTTTTATGTTTTAGAGAGTATTTTTTTAAGCAGTGGCGGATTGAGGATTAAAGAGACAAGTACCATGACAAAGCCCAGTGTTTAAAAATCGGTTTAGAAGCAAAATCATTTGCTAAAAGCAATATAAGGGCAATCGAGATTGCACCTCTTGAGCCAGAGAGATTGAGTACCCAGAAATCTTTGCGTGTTAGTTTCTTTTTAGCGATATGCAAAAAAGGGTAGAGTGTTCCTATTGCAATGAGGTGTGATAAAAAGAGTGTGGCAACAGCGATAAGAAGAAAACTGAATGTAATCATCTCTAAAGAGGCGTGCAGAAAAAAGCTCTCATAAAGAAGAAAGAATAAAATAGTGTTGGCAACATACTCCAAATACTCCCAAATGTTCTTATGTGCAGTATGGACATTGATTTTGAGTACTTCGGGCCTGTAGCCAAAGGAGAGGGTTGCGGCAAAGACCGCTAATATACCTGGAAGATGAAAACTCTCAGCAACAAAAAAAGAAGAAAATGCCAGTGCTAGTGTCATATTAATCATAATATAGAACTCCTCATCTCTCTAAAGACGTAAGAGCATTCTGGCGATTCTACCCAGCACAATCCCTATCAAAAGTGCGATGAGGATATCGACGGAAAGTTTGCTCGTACTCAAAAGAGGTGCAAAATCGCTTTTG
>DQVJ01000110.1 GCA_015661795.1 Sulfurovum sp. | reverse complement strand
CCTTGAACTGCAAGATACGCCAATGTAAAGCGTATAATGTCAGCAGAGTGTTCTTCTACCATGTCTAGTGGGTCGATGACGTTACCTTTAGACTTAGACATTTTTGCGCCATGCTCATCACGTACAAGTGCGTGCATGTAGATGTCTTCAAATGGTAACTTACCTTGAAAATGCTCTCCCATCATCATCATACGTGCTACCCAGAAAAACATAATGTCAAAACCTGTAATGAGTAAGCTATTTGGGTAGAAATCTTCCATGTCTGTATCATTGTAGGTATCAGCCATTTTGCCATTGTTTCCCCAACCTAAAGGAGACATAGCCCAAAGAGCAGAGGAGAACCAAGTATCAAGAACATCAGGGTCTTGAGTCATCTTTTTAGAGCTACATTTTGGACAGCCTTCTGGCTCATCTGCTTTGTCGGCCCATGTATGACCACAGTCATCACAGGTAAACACAGGGATGCGGTGTCCCCACCAGAGTTGACGGCTTATACACCAAGGTCTAAGCTCATCCATCCATGCGGTGTATGAGTTTATCCAGTGAGGGGGATGGAAGAGGCTTGAACCTTTTTCTACTCTCTCTTTAGTCGTGTCTTTTGCTTTTTGTATGGAATTTTGTGCCATCTCAGAACTAAGGAACCACTGTGTAGAGATGAACGGCTCCACAATGTTTTTACATCTGTAACAGTGCCCCACTTGATGCACATGCTCTTCTATCTTGACGATGTAACCAGCTTCTTGAAGAGCCTTTACGATGATAGGACGAGCTTCAAGACGCTCTAACCCTGCAAATTTGCCACAGTAGTCATTTAAGATACCTTTTTCGTCAAAGACTTTGATGAACTCTAGGTTATGACGTTTTCCTACAGCGTAGTCATTTTGGTCATGTGCTGGGGTGACTTTTACCACACCTGTACCAAACTCCATGTCTACATGTGTATCTGTGATGACTTTTATGGTTCTGTCTGTCAGTGGAAGTAACACTTCTTTTCCTACGATGTCCGTATAACGTACATCATCAGGGTGAACCATGATGGCAGTATCCCCAAAGTAGGTCTCTGGTCTAGTAGTTGCTACTTCAAGTTCACCAGAACCGTCTGCAAATTTATAGACCATGGTGTAGAATTTACCATTGACCTCTTCATGTTCTACTTCTATGTCAGACAATGCTCCATCGTGTGTACACCAGTTTACCATGTAGGTATTTTGTGTGATGTGTCCATCGTTAAAGAGTGAAACAAAAGCCTCTTTGACGGCTTCTTTGAGTCCTTCATCCATCGTAAAACGTTCACGCCTCCATGCAGGTGTGACACCTAGTTTACGCATTTGGTGTACGATATTACCACCAGATGTTTCTTTTTGCTTCCAAGCACGCTCTAAAAACTTTTCACGTCCAAGCTCTTCTTTGGTAGTACCCTCAGCTAAGAGTTGCTTTTCTACAATGTTTTGTGTCGCAATGCCCGCATGGTCAGTACCTGGTTGCCAAAGTGTTTTAAACCCATCCATACGCTTATAACGTGTGATGATATCTTGTAGGGTAAAGGTAAGGGCATGTCCTATGTGTAGACTTCCTGTTACATTAGGTGGTGGCATCATGATGGAGAAGTTTTTACCTTCTTCTTGAATGCTTTTGTTCCCCTCTATCTCAAAGTAACCACGCTCTTCACAGAGTGCATAGTACTTGTCTTCGACTTCTTTTGGGTTGTATGTTGCTTTTTTTTCAGTTGTTTCGCTCATGACACTATCCTACGTGTTTATATATTGTCGCGATTATAGCGTAATGGTGCTTTTTATTTTATGGGTAGAAGATACTTATTAAACACTTTAAAGTGTTAAGTTTTTATATCCTATGATGAAGTACAACAATACAGTAAAAATTTATGACATCTAAAATGTTCAATACATGTTGACAAATATAATATATTGAACTAAAATAATTAAAAGGAGTTAATGATGAAAGAAAAAATAGAAGAACTCATTGGTAAAGTAGAAGCATCTGAAAATATACCTAACGAATCTAAACCACTTATTTTAGAAAAAATACAAGAGTGGAAGAGTGAAGATCATGCCATCTCTGATATCGCAGTTCGTTTTGAAAATTGGTGGATGGAAATGGAACCTATTTTTGCTGAACTTGGTTGGATATAGAGAGTGGATATTTATACCCAATATACTTATGAGAAAAAATGGACAAAAACAGATGAAAAAGAGGCACTGCGTATCATAAATGAAGAGATGCCCGAAACAGATGATATCGCTACTTTAGATTATATATTGAGTGAATTGAAAAAAGGTAAAATAATTACTTTAGCATCATGTCGATTTAAAACTTTTAATTAAGGTGGTACATACTTTTATCATTTGAAAAGGTGTAAATATGAGTACCATATGAAAAAAAATTTATCATATCTTCTATCCTTCTAATTAGTGCATGCATTATACACAAAAGATAGTGTATACTATATTTATCTTAAAACCATGTACACATATAAGGAGATTCCATGAGAAATGTTATGGCTGAAATATCGGTACTTTTTTCATATCCAAGACACATCATTTTTTTAATTATACGCCTTTTATTGGCATATGGGTTTGCAAAACCAGCATTGCTTAAGATAAGTAATATTCAAAGTACCATAGAGTGGTTTCAAAGTGTCTCAATACCTCTCCCTCAATTATTTGCATATCTTGTTTCTGGGATAGAAATTATAGGTATTGTACTTCTCATTTTAGGTTTATTTACCCGCCAGATCTCTGTGTTACTTTCATTTGTTATGTTAGGTGCTATCTTTTTTGTACATTGGGAACATGGTTTTTCCGTAGCTAACAATGGCTTTGAAATTCCTCTTTACTATCTACTCTTTTTACTCTTGTTTGCAACATTTGGTGCAGGTAAATATAGTTTAGATCATTTATTTTTCAAGGATGGGAACTATGAATAGTGAAAATTTATTTTTACATTTTCCTCTTTTAGCAGCACATTGGAGTGTGTTGTTCAAAGTTTTGTCTGTTTTATTGATTATAGTACTTATATCACTTGCTATTTATGACAGATTTATTCAAAGAAAAAATCAACTTCTAATAAACTATCCACTTATTGGACGTATGCGCTATCTTTTTTATATGTTGCGAAATCCAATGCGTCAATACTTTGGTGATGAAATTTATTATGACTCTTTTGAAAAAGTGGAATGGGTGAACAAGGTATCCGATGGTGAAAATCCATATTTGTCTTTTTCTTTGGCAAAACCTTATGGTAATCAAAAAACACTTTTTAAACATTCCAACTTTGTAAAAGAAAT
>DQVJ01000158.1 GCA_015661795.1 Sulfurovum sp. | reverse complement strand
GGCAATACAGATACCCTGATATCTATTGTTTTTCCCGAAATACTGATTTGTGTTCGTCCATCTTGTGGTACTCTTTTTTCAGAAATATCAAGATTTGAAATAACTTTAATACGGTTAATTACCAAAGTAATAATATTTTTTTCAAGATCTAAATGTTTCTTAAGTGCCCCATCCATGCGTAAACGTACTTCCCCTTTACGCTCACCACTTTCTATGTGTATATCACTAGCCCCTTTTTGTAATGCCTGAAAAAATAGTGAATTTACAAGTTTGATGATAGGTGCAGATTCTTCACTGGAAAGAAGGTCTTGTGAATTACGTATAAACTCCAGTAAATCTGATTCTACTTCTATGAGTTCATCCGAAGTAGTTGCCATTTCTTCAAAATCTGAACCTGTTTGAATCTCCAAAAATTTATTTTTAAGTCTTTCAAAACTTTCAGCATCCACAATACTGACAGGGTAGTCAAGGGAAAGTTTTGAAAAATAATTCAATGCTTCACCCAGTGTTTTTTCTTCCACAATACATGTTTTAACCCCATCTATCTCAGAAAAAAGCAATGCATGCCTAATCGCTAACTTATGGTTGAGCTCTTCTTCCCATAATGGCTCAAGGTTCACATCTTGAAGACGAGGGAAATACATTAGTTAGCCTCTACTTCTAACAGGCTTAGATTACTCTTTGGTTCTCTTCTAATACGTCTACTCGCTGCAGGGACATTACCATTTTTATCTGTTGTAATACCTACCTTTTTATTCAAAGCATCTATTACCTGATCACTATATTGCTTCTGTACCTCATCAAGTTCAGACAACATACTTTTAAGTTTTTGCAAATCCCCACTTTTTCGTACAATATAAGGGGTAAGATAGATAACTACATTTTGTTCTCGTTCCACATCTGAGTTTTGAGTAAACAAAAACTCGCCTAAAATAGGTATATCTCCAAAGAAAGGTACTTTAGACGTACTTTCACCTTCTACTCTTCTAATAAGCCCACCCAAAATAATAGTTTCTCCATTATTTACAATTACATCTGTTTTGACTGTTCTTTTTGTCGTAGTTGGTCTGTCTACAATTTGTTCTGAAGAAGGGTCGATGTCTTCTATGGTGGTTTCTACTTCTAGACTTACTTGGTTATTACTTGAAAGTCGTGGCTTGACTGTTAATGTTAATCCGATATCTTCTCTTGAATAGTTATTCACTATGTTGGAAGTAGCCTGCGTTGACTGCTGTCCCTGCGTTAGAATAGACATTGTCTGTCCTACATAGATAGACGCTTCTTTGTTGTTGGTACACAACACCGAAGGTTCACTTAAAAGTCTTGCTGCTCCATTACGTGATAAAAGATCCAGCTTTGCACCTAAAGCAAAAACTGTATCTGTTGCATTAAATTTAAATGCCGGTTCATTTACAACAAAAGTACCCCCATTTCCATCGGGAACAGCTGTCTGTTGATTCGTATTCAAAAACCCTAACAGTGCCGGAGAGATTTGTAGCGCATTTGCCCCTAAATTGCCAGCAAGAGTAAAAAGTCCATTAGCTGTAATCGAGCCTCCATTGAGACCATACTGTAATCCAATCTGTTCTGCCATGTTAGTGTTTATTTCAACAATTTTTGTCTTAACATACACCTGTACTTTAGGGATATCTATTTTTTTTACTGTCTCACGTATATTTTTTATCTGTTCTCCTGTGGCTAAAAGAATGAGCGCATTTCTTTCTATGTCAGAGACTACCATCGCTTTACTTGGTGGTTTCCCCCCTTTTTTGGGATTTTTAATCGCTACAGAATTCATCTGAGAAATGAGTTTACTCATGATTTTCTCCATCTCTTCCACATTTGAATTTTTTAAACGAATCACATACATTTTTTGTGCCTGGTCTTCACCCTTAATGTCTAACTGCTTGATATATCTAATCATCTTACTGTTATTGCCTGTTTTACCTACTAAGATAATAGAGTTTGTAGCCTCATCTTTAAAGACATCTACCTTTTCACTCTCAATCGTCTGAGGAAAAAGTTTTTTTGCCATGCTTTGTGCATTGGTAAAAACATCTTTCACACTAGAGTTCTTTAGTCGCACTACCGTTGAACGTTTTTCTCCTCTTTTCTCCACAGCATTAATTACTTTGGAGATAGAACGAAGGGTTCTAGGGTTTGCAGTAATTGCCAAGACATTATTCTCTTTAAAAGAGATGACTTTGGCACTTTTATGTAAAAGTGGTTTTATTTTTGCGCGAATGACAGCTGCATTAGAGTTTTTAAGAGGGAACATGACTGTTTTCATAGTATCTCCATCAATGGTACTACTCACATCCAGTCCTTCACCTGCAGCATTGGCACTTTTTACTACTTTATAGTACTCACCCTGATCCACAAGGGTAAGTCCTTTACCCGCAAGGATTGAGTTGGCCAATGGCATCAAAGAACTTTTTTTGATAGGGGTTGTTGACACAAAGTTTATTTTCCCTTTGAGTTCACTCTCTATCAAAATGTTCTTCTGGGTGATTTTAGAAACCATCTCTATAAAATCTTTTACAGAAAGGTTTCTAAAGTTGACATCTACTTTTTCGTCTTCCGCATACAGCCCCACAGAGCATAAAAGCAGGACACTCATAATTATCTTAGTTAATTTCATATTCTAACTCCATTTCTTCTTTACCTCTTTGAATAACCAAGGTAAGGTTTTCTATATTTTGTATGTTCTTATAGACACCAAAAGCTGCATTATAGCTATTGATTTCTTGTCCGTTAATGGACTTGATTATATCATCTCTTCTTACCCCAAGCTTTGCAAAGGGAGAGCCTCGACGCACAAAAGTGATTTTGAATCCTTTTAGGTTGTTACCATCTTTGATTTCACCAATACCAATATTTTTATAGATATCATCCATGTTTTTTGCATAATGGTCTATCAATGAACGGTCTATCAGTTTGTGATCACCTACATCAGTCACATCTCCCAGCACTTCTTTTGGTTTGACCTCTTTTGGAGGAGTATTATGCCTAGAAGGTGCAACGCCACTACCTTGGCTGCCTGTCTTGCTTTTGAGCAACATCACTTTATATGTTTTGGTGTTTTTACTAAAGGTTGCAAAATTCCTGCCTGCACCTTCTAGTACAAAACCGTTGATATTATCACCTCTTGAGAGCACTTTTGTTTTTGACTTATGTTTCACTGTAATGACCGTAGTATCTGTAGCATTGTATATCGCCAACAATGTGATGTCATTGATACTCCCTGCCTGTTTAGATGGTCTTTGTGTCGGTGTTTGAGGTGCCGCAATCTCATTTGGAGTCAATTTAACTCTATAGTAAAGAGCTTTGCCACCCTTTTGTTCCACATGGTCAATCCCCTGTGAGGACAACCATACTAAAGAAATCACTAGCCATACAATTTTTACAAGTAAAAGAAGTATTAACAGTGTCACAATGGCTTTATAGACTTTTGGACTAAAAAGATGTTTCATAATACCACCCTTTTTCATCTTCTTGTAACTTTGGCTTGAGCATAGTAATATTTTCTGTCTCATTAAAGTCAAAACGTAATGTTCTGTCAATGAACGCAACATTGCCTTGCATGGCACCAAAAGACCCTTGTGCCTTGACGCCTATGTGCAAAGGATTCCAAATTTTATGCGTCAAAGATACTTCCTCTATCTTAGTAGGGACAACACTTTTAAGGGACTCATCCAGCACAAGGTTTGTCACTTCTACATAGGTATAAAAGAGAAATGTAAAAAACTCCACCCTTTCCACATTGGCCAACTTTATATCTTTTACATATACGGATGATTCAAGCAGTGTCAACGAAAATATCCCTGCTTCTATACTTTTTTCATTTATTTTTATCCCATTTTTTGCCAATTTGGCTTCAAGCGTGTAGTACAATTCTTGTTTTGGCATAAAATACAGTATGGCTAACCATAAAACCAGGAATGCGAAGAAACTCTTTTTTACCATTTGCATTTGAACTCCACATTATAGTTTGACCCATTTTTTTGTATGTCTAACAGTGTGATAATAAGAGGCAGATTAAGAATTTTTGTCATAAGCCTATTGAGTTCATTTGAAGTAAGCCCTGCATAACTGGCTGTTACTTTTTTACTTTTCTTACTCCACTTTACCTTGCTAGCTGGCACAAGTGTATGAAGGGTATCTATTTTCTTGCTTGTCTTTTTGTCTGCCCATACTTTTTTCAGTGCAATAACTTCTTTTAATTCTGCAATAGACTGCTGTACTGTTTTGGCATGTGTCACTTGCGCTGTGACTTGATTATACTGATAAAAATAAGCAAAAAGCATCACAATAAATGCTGCCAAGGCAATAAGTTCATTTTGATATTGTTTCCAACTCATATACTTCCTTCGATACCAATAATGTGATTGTCTTTTGTATTAGAAATATTATACTTGGCTTTTTTTGCCAGTTCCTTCACACGTTTTGCTACCTGTGCATTGTCACAGCTAAATTGGGCTTTAAATTTCTTCTCATCTATTCGCAAAGTAGTTAAGGTGACACCTTTAAAAATCATGCTGCCCAATGTCTTTACTGTCTCTCTTTTTTTTCTCTCTTTTTGATCTATCTCTCTATATTTGTTCACAATACCCTCTCTGGTATAAGAACTTTGTAATGCAGGGTATGCCTCATAGAGTTTCTGCAGCTTCTGTGTGCCTACATCACCCTCTCCACCATATCGTGCACCCTCTACGATAAATACGATAGCAAAAAGAACAAAAATACTTGCCAACGTATATGCCTGTTTCTTACTCAGTATGGATCCTATTTCACCTTGAAGCGAAATACCACTTTTAGGTGTACAGTTTTGAGGAAATACAAAAGAGGGCTGTTCTTCTTCCCCCAAAGCGATACGCGGGACAACCACAACAATATCATCTAAGACAACCAATGCTTCTTTGTCTCCCAAGGCAAGTGGTATATGAAATGAATCTATACATTGCTGGGCAAAGAAAATTTTGGAAATCATAGAAGCTTCTATACCTTTTGAAGCAAGAAAGTGCGTTATGTTGTCCAGGTCATACGCGATAAAAACCCACGTGTCTTCTTCCTTAAAAACCATGTAATCATACGTCCTACCCTGCTCTAACAAACCCTCAAAAAGAGATGGTGCGATTTTCTTTGCCTGATACGCATACTTCACTGGTATAGATTCTTTTTTGAGTGTATAAAACTGTGGCGTCAACATCACATTAACACTCTCTTGTAAAGTAACGTTCTGCATAGAAGGATAAGCAAGAAGTAGCTCTTTAGTTTTTCCTATAAAATTCAAAATGTTTTGCCTCTCCTTGGATATATTCAAATCTAAATCTATATTGCTTATTTGTACTTGTATACCTTACTGTACACTCACTCTCTTCTAAAAAATCTTTTCCTGCTATGATTTTTTTTCTGGCTGCATAATTTCCACCGATTCCTTGCACAAAAGAGGCCAAACTTCCTTTTTCCGGATCATTCTTCCACTCTTTAACGGATTGTACATCGATATCAAATAGCAATGAAAGTAACTCAGCAGAACTATACTCTGCATCTATTACCTTCGCGTTACTTGAAAAAGTGAAGTATTTTTTCCATGGTACACGACTTACCTGAGGGTCATCTGCTTCAAGCTGGTATCTGTTGACTATCTGGACAAACTGTTGGTATGATATAATACCGTTTTTTTGCCTAAGTCTACTATATTCTTTACTCACAAATGGCTCTTT
>DQVJ01000037.1 GCA_015661795.1 Sulfurovum sp. | reverse complement strand
TTTTATATGCATCCATAGGTCATTGGATTTAGCGATACTTAAGAGTTTTTGGTTTTCATTTGAATTGCGACCCACAAATACTTTGTAGCCTTCTATCCAAAAAAGTTCACCTTCTCTTAGTTTCTCTTTCTTGCGTAAAGACTTTGCACGTTTAGGTACAAGAAGCTCTACTTCATAAGGTGTGCTAGCTTGTTCAAGAGCATAGTAGATATTTTCATAAAATGCCATCTTGGAGTTGAGGTTTTCTAGTTCTATATGTATATTTTTTGCTTTAGATTTTGCACGCTTAGAGAGGTTGAAATAATAATCAGGCATACGGTTTACTTTGGTATTTTTGGGTAATTTTATGCTTACTTCTTTCCCTTCAAAATCAAAAACATTCAACTTGGTATCATAAGGTTTTATTTGGTACAAGTTTGTCAAAATTAGGTTGCCTATATTGCTATATTCTTTAGCTTGCTGTGCTAGCTTTTCTTTGTTAGGAAGTTTGTTTAAAAGTTGTTTAAATTTCTTGACCTTTTTTAGTACGTTTGATAGCTTTTGTTTTTTTATTTCTAGGAGTTTTTTATTTTGTATGTCTATAAAATTCTGTTCCAAATAAGAATTTATATCTTCAATATCTCGTGACTCTTCTTTACGCTCAAAAGGAGGGATAGCTAGTAGTTCCATACCAGGACGCACTACTCTAAAAGAACTATCAGCGTCTATATGACGAAGAGCTTCTATAATAACTTCGTTCTCATCTAAGAGTATGGCATTGGTATTTTTACCTGTAAATTCTAGTTGTATGTATATGGTTTTGTTTTTGTATGAACTTTTTGGAGCGATAGTAAAGCGTAATATCCGATCTTCATTTACTGTATCAACCAATAGAAGCTTTGAACCTGATAATAATGCATGCAAAAGAGTGTCAAAAGGTGCATTATAATCTTGAAGAGGCCTTTGAGGTGTGGCTTTGTAGATGATGCTATGTCCTCGCAGCATGTTGAAAAAATAGCTCTTAGATTTGTCAAACATGATTTCTAAAGTATTGTCTTCTATGCGTCTTGCACGGCTAATGAACGTGAAGTTGTTGAGATCTTTGGCTATGGCTTTTAGTTCGTAGAGTTTCATGGTTATTTACTTAATTTTTATCGTTTTAAAAAGAGTATAGCAGAATTATTTAAATTAAGATTTTTAATAGTACCTTTACAAAACAAAGGGTAATTTGCAAAGTATCTAGAATATCCCTTTGGTATGACCCTATGAAAATTAGGTATATGACTGTCTCATTATTTTTTAACCTAATTTTAGATATAATCTTTCCAATAACCCGTCGTCGTCATGATGACGATTGCGAGGATTTTCATGCTACTTTTTACACCAGGTCCCACACCAGTACCAGAGTCAGTACGTTTAGCGATGGCTGCACCGACACTTCACCATAGAACACCAGAATTTGAAGCTATTTTTAAAGAGACAAGGGAATTGCTTTTTAAGCTTATGGCTACAGATGAAGTCATTATGTTGGCATCTTCGGGTACAGGGGCTATGGAAGCTGCGGTTACAAACCTTTGTCATGACACTTTACTCTCCGTAAACTCTGGAAAATTTGGAGAACGTTTTGGGAAGATAGCACTTGCCTCAGGACTCAACAATATTGAGATAAAACACGCGTGGGATACACCTGCTACAGTAGAAGAAGTCATAGAAGCAGTGAAAGCTAACCCAAGTATTGATGCTTTGGCAATTCAAATCTCAGAATCGGCAGGTGGACTTCGTCATCCTGTTGAGGAGATAGCTAAAGCTGTCAAGGCTATCAACCCAAGCATTATGATAATTGCTGATGGGATTACGGCTGTGGGTGTAGAGCGTATAGATGTGAGTAATATCGACTGTCTCATAGCGGGGAGTCAGAAAGCACTTATGTTACCACCAGGTTTGTCTATACTTGGACTGAGTAATGCAGCCATAGAGAAAACGGGCGAGGGGAAAGGGTACTACCTTAACTTAGCTTCTGAGATAAAAAAACAGTCTCAAAACACTACGGCATACACAGCAGCTACGACACTCATTATCGGGCTACGAGCAATACTTTTAGAAATAGAAGCAAAAGAAGGTTTTGGCATGCTTTATTGTGTCACTGCACGTCGTGCAAAGTCTACACGTTTTGCACTCGAAGCACTTGGCTTGCATTCGTACCCAAACACTCCAGCACGATCAATGACTACTATAGATGACCAACAGGCACAAGAAATACGTGATATACTCAAAAAAGAGTTTGGGGTTAATGTAGCAGGGGGACAAGATCATTTAAAAGGTAAAATCTTTCGTATTAACCAAATGGGACTCATAGATATACATGAAATGGTATGGGTAGTAAATGCTATAGAATTGGCATTAGCTAAATTGGGACGTAGAGAGTTTGATGGGACGGCAAGTCGAGTATTTAATGAAGAGTATTTTAAACATACTTTAAAAAAAGAAGAAAAATAATGGTTTATGAACACGAAATCCCTTCGGGATCAAAACTTTATTTTGGCGAGTCTGCTAAAATAAAAAGAGAGATAGAATTTATTTCAGCAGAGTTACTAGAGAATCTTGGATTTGAAGAAATAGTCACACCATTTTTTTCTTACCATCAACATGTGAGTTTTGAAGATAAAAAACCTTTATTGAAACTTAATGATGAAAAAAACCATGAAGTGACTTTGCG
>DQVJ01000096.1 GCA_015661795.1 Sulfurovum sp. | reverse complement strand
CATGAAAAAGTATTAAAAAATAGATTTTTTAAACCCACATTGGTACACAACAAAACTTTGGCAGTTTTGGGGAGAAATGCTTTGATGATTTACTTACTACATCAACCACTCTTTTTTGGTTTATTTTTGTTGTTTAGCTTTCTTTGAGGTTATTTGGATTAACGAGTAGAAGTGTCAGAAAAGAAATGCAAAGAAAAAGCCATAAATACATTATCTCACCAGAAAGTTTATAAGAAAGAAACCCAAAGACAATAGAGCCTTGGGGAACTAAAAAGAAAAACCGTTTGGCACTTTTTTCAAACTTTTCTACTGCACGTAGATGAAATTTTGCTTCTATCAGAGCAATAGAGTGTCTTTTATAAAAGAGTAAATAAAATATCCCCAATTCGATGATCTTATATATGATAAGAAAATAGACAAAGGGATGTCTCCATTCAGGGCTTATATATTCTGGAGGTGAAAAAGGATAATACTGGTCGATGAAATAACCTAGAGTTGCAATGATAAAAAGAATGATAAGACCTATTTTACGACGTTTAAGGAGCGCATTTTTAATGTTTTGCAAAGGATTAGTCCTTTTTGCACTTCTCATCTATGTAGTTTTGAATAAATTTACGTACATCAGCATAGACAAATGAGTCTTTGTATCCTTCTATCTTACCACCTGATGCATTGACATGCCCTCCACCGTTACCTATATGGGCTGCCATAGCAGAGACATCTAGTTTATTGTTAGAACGTAAAGAAAAATTTCCTCTGAAGTTCACATCCATATAGAAGTCATAGTCTGGATTAGCCACCATAGAAGCATTGCCAATGATAGAAGCATTGCCCACGTTATAGCCAAGTATACCTTTGTGACCTTTGTAGTCTATGGTAAGACGTTGTCTGTCTTTTGTAAGTAAGTTTGTAACGAAGTGTGCCACAAGGTTGTCTTTGGTATCATTTTTTTCTTGTTTAAAAAAGGCTTTTTTCGTTGGATGCAAAGCATCATCTAGTTTTATAGGCGCATCTTCAGCATCAACAAGGTTTTTAGCCGCTTCTATCATGGAGAGTTTAAATGCTCTGTCTTCTGCTGGAAATAAAATGCGTCCTATTTCCCGTGCTCCAGAAATCATCCCAAGCATTACTTTTCCAAACTCAAAGAGTTCATCATCACTTATCCAAATATCTATGGCATTAATAGCTTGCACGATACGTGAAAGCATATTATTTTTGTCAAAATCATAATGTTTTTGCAGCCATTCATAGGTGATGAGTGTCGCACAGCGTTTGGTGTCTAGGTAGTACCATGCAAAACGTTCCGCAGCATTTGCTCCTGTGGCATGGTGGTCAAGCAGTTGAAGCTTCGCACCTATACGAACAGCCTCTTTTTCTATCCATGCACCTTCTTTGGTGGTGAGGTTAAGGTCTGTAATGAGTATAAGTCGTTCTATTTCATCACCTTGTATAAATTTGTCTTGTTCTATTTTGTTGACGATTTCACCTAAACGAGCAGGTACTTCTGGTCCATAGTTGGCATTGTAACAGTCTATGGTGTCGAAACATTTTTGTGAAAGGTATTGGCATCCGTAGCCATCTAAGTCAATATGTGAGAGGTGGTAAATATGTTGCATTGAAAGTTGAGCCTTGTTTAGAGTTTTGGGTTAAAGTATGTCACCTAGGGTTAGGTTATGTAAAAAACTGTCTATTCTTTTTTGGAAGTTGGCCAAAAAAGGAGAGATCGCACATGTGCCGATACTGCCATTTGGACAAGTCTGTGTATATTGGGTGCAGTCAAATACTGCTGGGGATTTTCCTTCTGCAGCCAAGATGACTTCATGAACAGAAATTTCATCTATTTTTTTTGCTAATATAAAACCACCATGTGCACCTTTATGTGAGTCCAGAATACCCTTTTTTGCAAGACTTTGTAAAATCTTCGCAAGAAAACTTTTTGGGATAGATAATTCAGCTGCAAGCTGTCCTACTCCAATAGGAGTTTGGGATTTCCTTATGACATCCAAGGACAGTAAAGCATATTCACTTGCGCGGGTTAGAAGCATTAGTATCCTTTCCGTATTTAAGACTATTTTACTCTAATTTTAATTCAAAGTGGCTTGTCTATGAGAAAGACGGATACTAATCAGAAATTAGTAAGTTTATTATGCTATTATTTCGGACTCAATTTGAGAATTAAATACCAATCAGGAGGTCATTATGGCTTTAGATCAGGCGAAAAAAGCAGAAATCATTGCTAAGTACGCAAGAGGCGAAAACGATACAGGTTCTACAGAAGTACAGGTTGCACTTTTAACAGAGAGAATTATTTACTTAACGGAACACCTTAAAACAAATAAAAAAGATCACTCTTCAAGACTTGGACTACTTAAATTAGTTGGACAAAGAAGAAGACTTATGAGATACCTTAAAAAGACAGATCTTAAAAGATGGAACACTATTAAAACAGACTTGGGAATTAGAAACTAAGTTTTATCCCGACAACAGCTAAAGACAACTATATAATGTAGTTGTCTTTAGCCTCTCTACCTTTTTTACCCAATCAATCTTTTATTCACTAGATTTTAATAATAACTTTTCTATATCTTTTTGTAGGAGTGGTTTAGAATAGAAAAACCCCTGTACAATGTCACAGCCAAAACTTTTGAGGATTTGCACTTGGCTTTCTGTCTCTACCCCTTCAGCAATAACAGTTAATCCTAATTCTTTCGCCATACGGATAGTCGCTGATACAATCACCTGATCATCTTTGTCTAGAGGAAGATTATCAATAAATGATTTATCTATCTTTAATTTATCAAACTGAAATGTCTTAATATTGGCAAGTGATGAAAATCCTGTACCATAATCATCAAGAGCAAAGGTGTATCCAAGTTTTTGTAACCTTGTAATGTTATCTATTACAATATCACTTTCATGGAGAAATGCACTTTCTGTGATTTCAAGTTCTATGGTATTTGAAGATAGATTATATTGTGATAGGGCATTATGGATAGTGATAATAAGATTTTTAGCATGTAACTCTTTTCGAGACAGATTCACTGCAACTGGAGGAACATGAAGACCTAAAAGTTCCCATTTGTAAAGTTGTATACAAACCATATTTAACACAATATAGCTTATTTTATTAATAAGTCCTGAGTTCTCAGCAATGGAAATAAGACGTTCAATAGGTATGTCTCGTATACGTGAGTGGGTACACCGTAAGAGAACCTCAATACCTGTGATAGTATTGTCTTGCAGTGAATATTGCGGCTGGTAGACCAGTGTAAAGTTTTCTGAACGGATAGCATCTTTTAAAGCATTTTGTATAAAAAAATATTCATTGGCTGTATCAGACATCTGTTGTGAATAAAAAGCATAATTGTTGCGCCCACTCTTTTTTACAGAGTACATAGCCTGGTCTGCAGCATTAATAAGCATCTCGGGAGTATGAGCATCTTTTGGGTAAAATACAACACCTATACTAATGCTGATATCGAGTGAAAGGTTTGAAATATTTTGAGGATGTTTGAAAATATCTTGAATCTTATGGATAATGGTGTTTATCGCATTTTGATCATTAATATCTTCACTAATAAGAAGAAATTCATCACCACTTAAACGACCAAGTATATCTTCTTCTCTACATATAGAGGTAATTTTCTTTGCGACCAAACGTAAAACCTGATCACCGATATGGTGTCCATAATTGTCATTAAATTCTTTAAAATGATCTATATCTATAAAAAGCAGCATTCCTTTACTATTTTTACGTTCCATGGAGGAGATAGACTGCTTCAGTTGTTTAAAAAGAAGAGAACGATTTGGTAAGTTGGTTAAGCTATCGTAAGAGGCTAAATATTCCATTTTATTTTTTGATTCGTAAAGTTTAGAAATATCTGTTATCATAATTAATACATATTGAAGCGCATTTTTTTTATCCATGATAGCATCTAGAGTAAGCCATCCTTGTATAGTTTTTGAATTGTCTGGATGGACTTCTACCTCTCCCTGCCATGAACCTTTTTTTAGCATAGCCGTGTAGATACTCTCTTGTGTTTCTAGTGAAATCATATCAGATAAATAGTTTGAGTGTTTCCCAATCAATTGTGCTTTTGGTATACCTAAAATCTTCTCCATTGCATCATTAATTTGGATAACATACCTTTTTGCATCCTCAATGATGATTCCTTCTGTAGCTTCTTGGAATACAGTTTGCATGAGTGTGCGTGGCATAGTATTATCAGTAATATGTTCATGATAGGTTGTAGATATCATTTGAAAGAGTTTTTTAAGTTGATGATTTGGTATGCTTAGTGTATCTTTTTTTATTGATAACGCATCCAGCTGATATTTTAATAATTTATGCAACTTTCTGTGCCTCCCTCTTGCTTAGAGTAAGCCTTACTTTGTTGTATAGTATAACATAAATCAATAGTGTATAAAAGTTTCAATTTAGGCTGTTTTTATAGTTTAGTCATATACACTAAACCTAGTACTTGACAAAGATAAGCTCAATGTTGTATAATCCTTTTAAGCATTTAAATTTTGATGCACTATTAAAAGATAAAGGAGGTCTGTTTATGAGTCAAGAAGAACAAGAAAATCTTGAAGAATCTCAGGCTGAAGAGCAGGAGCAAACAAAAAGTGAAGTCAATGAAGAAGAGACGGTTGAAGTTGATCCTTTAGAAGCAGCACAGGCTGAAGCGGCCGAGTACAAAGATAAATACTTAAGAGCACATGCTGATTTTGAAAACTCTAAAAGACGTTTGGAAAAAGATAAAATGAATGCAGTAGCTTATGCCAATGAGAGTTTTGCAAAAGATATTTTAGCAGTGATTGATTCATTTGAAAATGCTTTAACTTCTATAGAAGGAGCTGATGAAGAAAACTCTTCAGAAGTTTTATCCAATATGAAAGAGGGTGTTACGCTTACCTATGAACAACTTAAAAAGATTTTAGAAAAAAACAGTATCAAAGAGGTAGACTGTTCAGGTGAATTTAACCCAGAAGTACATCAGGCTATCATGCAAGTCGAAAGTGATGAGCATGAAGAGGGTGATGTAGTTCAGGTCATGCAAAAAGGGTATATGATAAAAGATAGAGTGTTGAGACCAGCTATGGTGAGCACCTGTAAATAAAAATAAACTTTAGTGTATGCAACTAAAGTTGCAATTATTCAGGTAATAGTAAGTGTATAATAGCACCAGATAAAAAATTAAGCGTAAAAGGAAATGATATGGCAAAAGTATTAGGAATAGATTTAGGAACAACAAACTCTGCAATGGCAGTGTTTGAAAATGGCGAAGCAAAGATTATTGCAAACAAAGAAGGTAAAAATACAACACCTTCTATTGTTGCATTTACAGATAAAGGTGAGATTCTTGTAGGAGAGTCTGCAAAAAGACAAGCGATCACGAACCCAGAGAAGACGATTTACTCTATTAAGAGAATTATGGGTCTTATGATGAGCGAAGATAAGGCTAAAGAAGCACAAGAGAAGCTTCCTTATCATATTATAGACCGTTCAGGTGCGTGTGCTATCGAAGTAGGTGGCAAAACGTATACTCCACAAGAGATTTCTGCAAAAGTACTCATGAAGATGAAAGAAGATGCAGAAGCATACCTTGGTGAAACTGTAACTGACGCAGTTATTACGGTACCAGCTTACTTTAATGATGCTCAAAGAAAAGCAACAAAAGAAGCAGGAACTATCGCAGGTCTTAATGTACTGAGAATCATCAATGAACCAACATCAGCAGCACTTGCCTATGGTCTTGACAAAAAAGAATCAGAGCAAATTGTTGTTTACGATTTAGGTGGTGGTACATTTGATGTTACAGCACTCGAAACTGGTGACGGCGTAGTTGAAGTTATGGCAACTGGTGGGGATGCGTTCCTTGGTGGTGATGACTTTGATAACAAAATCATTGACTATGTTGCTGAAGAGTTTAAAAATGAAACAGGCATCGATGTAAAAGCTGATGTGATGGCACTACAACGTGTTAAAGATGCAGCAGAGACAGCGAAAAAAGAACTTTCATCTTCTACAGAGACTGAAATTAACTTGCCGTTTATTACAGCAGATGCTTCTGGACCTAAACACTTAGTGACAAAAATCACAAGAGCAAAATTTGAGTCACTTATCGGTGATTTGGTAGCATCTACTATTAAAACAGTAGAGTCTGTACTTAAAGATGCAGGACTTTCTAAGTCTGATATCAATGAAATCGTAATGGTTGGTGGTTCAACAAGAATCCCACTGGTACAAGAAGAGATGAAGAAATTCTTTGGTAAAGAGCTTAACAAGTCTGTCAACCCAGATGAAGTGGTTGCACTTGGTGCTGCTATCCAGGGTGGTGTACTTGCAGGTGATGTGAAAGATGTTCTTTTACTTGACGTTACACCTCTTTCTCTTGGTATTGAGACCTTAGGTGGAGTGACGACTAAAGTCATCGAAAAAGGAACTACAATTCCTGCGAAGAAGTCACAAGTATTCTCAACAGCCGAAGATAACCAGCCAGCAGTAAGTATTCATGTACTTCAAGGGGAAAGAGAGTTTTCTAAAGACAATAAATCACTAGGTATGTTTGAACTTAGAGACATTCCTGCAGCTCCTCGTGGTGTGCCACAAATTGAAGTAACATTTGATATCGATGCCAATGGTATCTTGACAGTATCGGCAGTTGATAAAGGAACTGGTAAATCTCAAGAGATCAAAATCACTGGTTCAAGCGGGCTTTCAGATGAAGAAATCGAAAAAATGGTACAAGATGCTGAAGCGAATAAAGCTGAAGATGAAAAAAGAAAAGAAGTCGTGGAAGCTAGAAACCAAGCTGATGCATTGGTACACCAAACACGTAAGTCACTGACTGACCTTGGTGAAAACTTCGATGCCACAGAAAAAGAAGGTATTGAAGCTGCTATCACTGATTTGGAAGAGACATTGAAAGATGATTCTGCAACAAAAGAGCAAATTGAAGAAAAAGTAAAAGTATTGACTGAGAAAAGTCATAAATTAGCAGAAGCAATGTATGCAAAAGAACAAGGTGATGCAAAGCCAGAAGCTAAAAAAGCAGACGATGACGATGTTATCGATGCAGAAGTAGAGTAAAACATTGGCACCAGTATTGTAAGGGATATTTCCCTTACAACACAAGCTTAAAGTTCAGCTTTAAAAGTCAAAAGGCTGGTTTATCATTATCCATGCATGGACACCTTCACTTCCATAAGCTACATCTAGACGTATAGGTAGTTGTGCTACCATCGCACGCAAACTTATCCCAGCATCATATTTCATGTCACTCAAAAGATTTACATTATATTGATCATGGACTCTTCCGGCTTCTACAAAAGCTACAACTTGAAACCAATCAACAGCAACAGGGATAAAAGAGTTGTCTCGTAGAGGATTATAGTCAAGCACTGCACGGTATTCTGCAGTTGCATAAAATACTGCTTTATCTGAGAAACGATTATTATCATACCCTCTCATTTTAAAAAAACCACCAAGCCTTGCACCTTCCCATGTAGGAGGACGATTTGCGTTGATACCAGGAAAAATTTCTTGAGTGTTATTCCATGAAAATGAATAGCCTGTCCACATACTAAATGCAAGTACATTTTGTTTGGTAAATGAAAAAGTCTCAAGATCAATATAGTGGTTATATTTAAACTCTAAAAAATCCCAGCTTTGCAAGGAGTCCCCCCAAGAAAAATCTTTAGAGTATTGTAACTCAAAATAGTATCCTCGGGAAGGATTTAGGTTAAAATCTGTATTGTCATGGGTAAGAAAAAGTCTTAACCCGTTTGTATCCCATGAAGGTGCAATCTGCTGGGGTGAGTTTTCAAAAGTGTCATATTGGTAAAAAGTTTTTAAGCCGATGGAAGTACGCCCGGTAATTAGCGGGGTATCTCCGCCACAACCTTCTCGTTCCCTACATAGACCATGGTCAAGACTATAAATACCCAATGGGTTATTCAAACCTTCGCCAATAGGTAATACATAAGTAAATGTTGTATTGACAAAGTTGGAATCACCTGAGGTATGGAAGACTGAAGATTGACTAGAATTATTGGACCCATCAAAATAGTATCTGGTATTTGGAAAATAACTTTTGAGCCCAATAACTGAAAAAAATATTCTGTCTGTATAAGGTAGCCTATAGTTGGAAAAATAAAAGAAAGCTCCTCTAAAGCTAGCTTCTTTTTCTTCTCCATTACTTACAATATCTTCAGGTAAACCAGCAAAAACAGAGGCTACGAGAGTAGTTTGGGATTGAAATAAGCCTTGTTTTATCACACCAAACCCTCCTGCAGTACCAGTAGATTCTGTTGAAAATGCAAAAGGAAGTAGAATCCAATTTTGACTTTGTGTAAGATTATTATCCTCCTGTGCATGTATTGGGTTTATGAAAACAAGAAGGATACTAGGAATACAGAGATAGTGTAAAAATTTCATTGAATTATTATATCTAAAGAGTATAAAGGGTTGTTTTTTAGGTTATAATATGAACCATATCATTATTGAAGGAATCATGCATGGAAATAAAAAAATGTACAACATTGGACGAAGCAAGAAATGAGATAGATGCTGTGGATAAAAAAATAGTAGAACTTATTGCTTTAAGGAATGATTATATTAAGCAGATAGCACATTTTAAGACAAGTGTTGAAGAGGTAAAAGCAGAAGATAGGATTTCTGATGTGATTTCAAAGGTAAGAGCACAGGCTATTTCACTCAATCTTTCTCCAAACCTTATCAACGACCTTTATGTACGAATGATTGATGGTATGGTAGAGAGTGAAATTGTTGAATTTAACAATGCAAAAAGTTTCTAAATAGAAGTAAATCATTTTATTTAGAATACTAATCTCCAGGTGTTACAGCACCTACGGCACTTCCGGCAACATCAATTGTTGCGCCTACTGCTGAACCAGCTATTGAAATAGGGGCTGTTACTATTTGTGTACATCCCGACAAGAAAACCAAAGTTATAATTGAGAATAGTGTTATTTTTTTCATAGGTAGGATTATAGCATAAACTTTTTGTGTACTTCCCTACACAAAGAGTATGTTAAAATAAAATATCGATTTTATAGGTAAGGCTAAAAATGAAAATATTATTGCTTGAAGATGACGTGATCCTACAGGAAATCATAGAAGAATTTCTATTAGAGAAGGGCTATACTGTAGAATGCTATTATGACGGGGAAAAAGCTTTGAATGCTATTGGGACATATTCATTTGATATGCTACTACTTGACGTCAATGTACCAACTATAGATGGTTTTGAGATACTTGCGTATTTACGCGAAATTGGCAATACTACACCGACTATTTATATCACATCCCTTGCGGGCGTAGCGGATTTAAAAAAGGGATTTGAAATAGGTGCTGATGATTATTTACGTAAACCTTTTGAATTAGAAGAATTGCATGCACGTATAGAGCATATAGTAAGACTCTATAGACTGCAAGAAGAGATTGAATTTGATGGGTTGAAGTTTATTCCAAAACTACATCAGGTATGGGTGGGGGACAAGATAATAGAAATGAGACAGAAAGAAGCGCAAGTGTTAGAATATTTTGTACGTAATGCAGGAAAAATTATTTCATGTGATGAGATGATAGAAAATGTATGGAATGATGAGAATGTACCGACACATGCGACTATTCGAACGTATATAAAAAATTTAAGAAAAATGTTTGAAAAAGATTATTTTGACAATATCAAAGGAGAAGGTTATCGTTTTAACATCGTATGAGCGTAAATCTCTTCTTAGGTTTTTAGCGCTTTATCTTACATCGGTATTTATACTTCTTAGCATCATAGGGTATCTGTTTTTTGAAAATAACCGTGTCGCAATGCGAAGTGCTATGAAATTTGAAATGATGTATCAAGCACGTATGCTCAGCTCACAAATTGCCATGCGCGCGATGAAAAATGAAGAGAATACATTGAGACACTTTGATAAAACAAAATTTTTAAAAGAGTTAAAGCATTGTAGGTTTAAAGCAGGATATTATAGTAAGGATAAGAGAGCTTTATATACGGAAATAGAAAATGTCAGAAGATTTGATACAGATTTTTATGTAGAGAATACACACTGTTATACAGTTACTGAAGATGAAGCTGAACCTTTAGATGTACGCTATGTAGTCTTAAAAGAATATGACTTGGCAAAATCATTAGACGACTTACGTATGAAGATTTTAGGATATTTGATTTTATCGTTTATTCTTATGGGTATAGTAGGTTATTTTTTAGGAAAACTTTTTTTAAAACCTGTGCATGAACAGATAGAGTCGCTGGATAAATTTATTTCAGATACAACACATGAACTTAATACTCCCATATCAGCCATTTTAATGACGATACAGTCCTTGAAAGAGGTTGAACCAAAAAAGATGAAACGACTTGAGGCCAGTGCTAAACGTTTGAGTACAATGTATGGTTCTCTTACATATAGACTTGAGGGTGGTGTTGAGCCTTCAGAAGATTTATGTTTGGCTGAAATTATTCAAGAGAGAGTAGGATTTATAAAAGAACTTGTGGATTCTAAAAAGCTAAAAGTAGTTTTGGAGTTGGAGGCTACAAAAATTTATATGCCTCAACGGTCAGTGTATCGACTTATAGACAATTTAATATCAAATGCTATAAAGTATTCTAACGTAGGGGATACGATTTTTATCTGTTTAAAAAACAATGTTTTAGAGGTGAAAGATACTGGAATAGGCATTGATAAAAAAATACAGGAAGATATTTTCAAAAGATATTACCGCGCGAATGATGAGAGAGGAGGCTTTGGTATAGGGTTAAGTATCGTATTTTCTATTTGTAAAAAGTATAAAATAAAGTTAGGGTTAGATTCCAAAGTAGGAGAAGGAAGTACATTTAAACTTACGTTCCCCTCAAAAGGACGTTTCTCAAGCAAGGCTTAATATAGGATACTATAATAGTATTATTCGACACTATTCATCAAGATACCAATAATATCTGACATTGTCAATATACCTAGAAGTTCATTGTTATCAATCACAAGAAGACGTTTGATACTTGAGTTTACCATCATTTTGGCAGCATACTTGACATCTAATTGTGACGAGACAGAAAAAGCAGGGATAGCAGCAATATCATATATATTAAGTAAATCTATATCTCCATCTTCTGCTACAATACTTTGTAAAATATTTTTAAAAGTGATCAGACCATAGGCACCATTTTCGTGTTGTTTATCTACAACAATGGATCGTACAGAATGTTTTTTCATAAGTTCTAGAGATTTTCTGACTGAATCCATAGGTGAAATAATAATAAGTTTTTCTTTGGGGGTCATAATATCTTTTGTAAGCATTTTTTTCCTTTAAATGAGTGTTTTAATATCATCTTCAAAGTGATGAAGTTCTTCTGTATTGAGCCCAGCAACATGAGAAAGAGGCATCGTAAATATAAATCCAATATTATCAGGATTGTCAATATCAAACTCTTTACGTAAGGCACTCATCACTTGCATAGATAATTTACGTGGTAGAACAAAAAGTAATGCAGACACATTTTCTTCAAGTGTAAGACCAAAAAATATTTTTTTCTCTTCAAGCCCTATATTTTTACCATGTAAAATAGTGACAGAGCCAGCCCCTGCACTTTTAGCTACCTCAATAGCGGTTTCTTCATCTTTGTCTTGTAAGACAGCAATGAGTGCTGTAAATTTCATGATACTTCTCCTTTTTGTTTGGATTGTTCTGACATTTTTTTCTTTTTATAATATTCTGCATGTATACCGTAACCCATTACAGTCAACATCGGGAAGAGTGAAGCAAATGCAATTAGCCCAAATCCGTCGATTAATGGATTTCGTCCGTCAATATTTTCTGCCAGCCCTAATCCCAGTGCTGCTACTAAAGGTACAGTCACTGTAGATGTTGTGACGCCTCCACTGTCATAAGCAATGGGCACGATGTACTTAGGTGCAAAATAGGTAAAGATAATAACCAATATATACCCAGCGATGATATAATAATGTATAGGATCACCAGCAACAATGCGGTAAGAACCTAAGCCAATACCTATGGCAACACCAAATGCTACTACTATTCTAAGAATATTTTGTTTAATGTTTCCTTCACTAATCTCTTCTGCTTTAATGGCAATGGCAAGAAGGGCAGGTTCTGCCATCGTTGTTGAGAAACCTATAAGAAAGGCAAACAGATAAATAAGGAAATTATTCCCCATATCTGTAAGTTGAAAAGCAATAGTTTCACCTATAGGAAAAAGTCCCATTTCCAAACCTACAATGAAGGCATAAAGACCTAATACCACCATAGCGATACCCGTGATGATTTTATGTAAGTGTGCTACAGGTTTTTTAATAATAACATATTGGAAGAAAAATATAACGATGATAATGGGTGCTACATCTTTAATAGTACCAACCAATGCCATGAAAGTATCCCATGCTGAAAAAACATAGGTACTTGCCATAGCTTTAGTACTTTCTACAACATCTACTATAACGGGTACGAGGGAAGTGGTATCTCCGAGACTATAAACAATAATGCCATACACTTGCACAAATATCATAGGTGTCAGTGATGCAAAAGCAATCAGTCCAAAACCATCTATAGCAGGATTACGACCTTTGATACTTGAAGCTAACCCGATACCTAATGCTGCAACAAGTGGTACAGTAACCGTGGATGTGGTAACTCCTCCACTGTCATAGGCTAAGCCTATGATTTCTTTTGGAGCAAAAAAAGTGACGATAACCACCAAAATATAGCCAGAGATGATGTAGTAGGCTATGGGGTGTCCCAGTAAGATTCTTAGTGTTCCCAAAGCAATAGCAAAACCAACAGATAAGGCAACAGTCATACGCAACCAAAATGCATCAATGAGACCATTGGAAATGAGTGCTGCTTTATCTGCGATAGCTATGAGGGCAGGTTCTGCTACGGTTGTGGAAAAACCTATTGTAAATGCAAAGAGCAAAAGCCAAAAGACAGAACCTTTTTTAGCAAAATCTATAGCTAATCCCTCACCAATAGGAAAGATACCAAGTTCAAGACCACGGATAAACAGAGCCAATCCAATGGCAACGATGGTAAGCCCTATGACAATGGAAATAATATTGTCAGGCACTGCCTGGATAATGAGTCCTTGGAAGAGTGCCACAACAACGATGATAGGGAAGAGGTCTTTAAAGGCGTTCTTTAAATCTCCTGCAAATAGTTTAATACTGTCATTCATAGAGATGATTAT
>DQVJ01000073.1 GCA_015661795.1 Sulfurovum sp. | reverse complement strand
TTTGAAAATATCTCTATCATTACAAAACAGTAGCTTATTCTGTCATCATCTTATATGGACGGGTAAGCTGTTCAGTCATCTTATGAAGACTCACACTTCGCCCTTCTCTTATAAACTCTCTGCTATCTAAAAAAACTATCATCGTAGGAAGTGAAAGTACTTGAAAATGTGAAGCTATCTCTCTGTGTTCCTCTGCATTTAGATAGATTTGTTTAATTTCTGGAAACTCTGCATCAAAAAGCTCTCTACACTTTGGACGTAAAGCATGGCAAACATTACAGTGTTCACCTGAGAAGTATAGGAGTACGCCTAGTTCTTGTTTTATTATTGACTGTATGTGTTCAAGAGTCATACTTCACCTTAAATATTTTTATATTATTTTAGCATCATTTCTTATACGTTACCAATCCTCATCATCCAACTCCAAATCACTGATAAACCTAGTTGAGAGTGCTTTGGCTCTACCATAAATTTTTATAGCTACAGTTGGTATATATAGTCTATCAAGTGTTTCTCTAAAAAGTTGTAGCCAACGTTCAAAATGTCTCTCTTCTAAGCTTCCAAGAAACATATGAGGCATAAGTGGGTCACCCATGTATCTGCCCTCTCCTGTAAGTAAAGAGAGCCAAAAGTTGTCTAAGGTATGAAGATGTTCATACCATTTGTCATTTTTAAGGTCATCACCCAAGGCTCTTATAAAAAAAGGGCTTAAGAGTTCATCTTCTAACACCTTTTCATAAAAATCACGTACCAACTTCTCTATATTTCCTCTATCTATCGTCTCAAAAAGCATAATGTTCCTTCATCCCAAATTATGCAATATAATACAATAAATATTGTTATATAGGCTACTCTATCTCCAACCATTGCATAAATTTACAGCTAAGTACTTCTGCTCTTTTGTAAAACTTTTTTGCAAGCTTTGGAGTGTAGTAGAGATGTACTACTTCATTAAAAAGCTCTAGCCATCGTTCAAACGTCTCTCTATATAATTCTGCCATATTTTCATGCGGTTCGAATGCATCCCGTGTATAAACCTTTTTCCCCGTCATAAGCATCAACCAAAAATCTTCAAGGATTTTATAATGTTCTTGCCACTCTTGGCTCTGGAGGTCATTACCCAAAGCCATAATAAAATAAGGATTTATGGTTTTATCTTCAAGTATCATTTTATAAAAGGTACGAACCATTTTTGAAAGATTATCTCTGTTCACTTCACTTGCAAGCACAAAAACTCCTGTATATTTCTATGATATTATACATAGAACCATACCATTTACCTATTGATAGATATCAAGAAAAACAAGCTAATAGTCATCATCTTCATCTGTAGCAAACTCACCTATCTCCAAGCCTTCCATAAATCTACTTGCTATGGTTTGACTCTTTGAGTAGAATTTATCTGCTATCTCTGGAGTAAACTGAGAATGTACTTGTTTATGAAAAATCTCTAACCAACGGTCAAAAACTTCTACTGTGAGTGTACCTATAAAAGCATGTACCATGTATGGATCTCCCATATAGCCTTTTTCTCCTGTCATCATCAAGAGCCAAAAGCTATCTAGCGTACCATAGTGTTCTCTCCACTTACCGTTACCCAAGTCATCGCCTAGTACTTTTATGAAAAAAGGACCAACTAAGTCATCTTTTACAAGTGTCGCATAAAATGCGCGTACCATTATTTCTATCGACTCTAAATCTACTTCTGAAGTTTTCATACTCTGCCTTAGTTTTAATGGCGCATTGTACCCAGAATCTTACTACATCACATTGACAACTATCAAGAAGAACAGGAAAGCTTTTGATTTTTAAATGCCTCAGGTGTAGCCCCAGCCCATCGTTCATACTCTGGATGTTCATCAAAAGGTTGTTGTGCAATTTTAAACAAGTCATCGACTACAGAAAAGTCCCCATTTTCCGCTGCATCTATAGCTTCTTGAAGCATATAGTTCTTTAGTACATACTTAGGGTTGTTTGAGAGCATCTGATTTTTACGTACTGTTTTGTCTATATATTGTATACGTTCATCATATCTGTCTAACCAAGCATTCATAGGCTCATGATACATCCCTGTAGCAAGCAATGCTGTTCTATCTCCTTTATGCTCATACTGACTCAGTGTTCGCATAAAAAGTGTATAGTCCACATGCAGATTTTCTAACATATCATACATATCATCTATGAGTTCAGGGTCACCCTCTACAGTACCTTCAAGCCCTAATTTTTTACACATATAGTAGTGCAAGTAACGTACATAAATTTTATCATATATCACTAAAATGTTTTCCATCTTCTCCATGTCCGCGATAGGGCTAAGTGCTTTCATAAGCATCTGTAAGTTCCACTTGGCAACGGCTGGCTGATTTGTATAGGAGTAGCGTCCCTCAACATCGGTATGGTTACACACCTGCTCATGTCTAAAGTCATCTAGAAATGCGTAAGGACCATAGTCTATAGTAAGACCTGCAATGGACATGTTGTCCGTGTTCATCACCCCGTGGTTAAAGCCTACTGACATCCACTGTGCCATAAGCCTAGAAGTGATGACCATCACTTCATTAAACAACATCGTATAGACGTCATTTTTACCTTTTAGGTGCGGAAAGTTTTCTTCTATCACATAGTCTGCTAAAGCTTTAAGCTCTTCAAACATTCCCTGTGACGCATAGTACTCAAATGTACCAAAACGCACCCAAGATGTACTCACACGACACACGATGGCACCTTTTTCCATGCTTTCACGTTTTACATCATGCTCTGAACCTATGAGTGCTAGACACAGTGTAGTAGGGATTTTTAGTCCATGCATCGCTTCACTCATAAGGTACTCACGTATGCTTGAACGTAGTACTGCTCGTCCATCACCATGACGTGAGTACTCTGTTAATCCTGCTCCCTTGAGTTGTAGATGGTACTTATCTATCGTTCCTATATTGATAGCTCTACCATCACCGAGTCTAGGCACAAAGTGTCCAAACTGATGCCCTGCATAACACATCGCAAAAGGCTCAGAACCTTGCAGCTCGTATTCACCGTTTAGTAGCTGTACAAACGCTTCTGTCTTCAGTTCCTCTTCATCAATATCAAGTGTCCTGGCCACATCTTTGTTGACATGAATAAGATAGGGGTTAGACAAAGGCGTGGGTGCTACTTTGTCATAACATACTTCGTCTAAACTTAGGTAGGAATTGGTTAATTTAATTTCATTTAATTTCATACGCTAAATATACACTCCTAAACTTTAAAGCCACTTAGCAGTATAATACTCACAATAATTTACTAAGGAATCACCAATGGGTAGAGCATTTGAATATAGAAAAGCCGCAAAAATGAAACGATGGGGGACTATGTCAAGAGTCTTTCCTAAGCTAGGTAAAATCATCACAATGGCAGCCAAAGAAGGTGGGATGGATCCAGATATGAATCCTAAACTTCGTACAGCCATCCTTAATGCAAAAGCACAAAATATGCCTAAAGACAACATAGATGCAGCCATCAAAAGAGCCGCAGCTAAAGATTTGGCAGACATCAAAGAACTTACCTATGATGTTAAAGCCTCACATGGGGTACAAATGATTATAGAATGTGCCACAGATAACAACACAAGAACCGTGGCAAATGTCAAAGCAATTCTCGTACGTAATGGTGCAGAAATGCTTACCTCTGGTTCTTTAAACTTCATGTTTACACGTAAATGTGTCTTTGTATTTGATAAAACCGAAGAGATGGATCTAGAGGAACTTGAACTTGAACTCATTGATTATGGATTAGAAGAGATAGAAGAAGATGTTGAGCCTCAAGAAGATGGTGAAGATATTAATATCGTTAGAGTATTTGGTGACTTTACATCATTTGGAGAACTCTCTAAAGCATTAGAAGAGATGAATATAGAAGTGAAAAAAGCAACATTAGAATACATCGCTAACACACCTATTGAGCTTGATGATGAACATATGGAAGAGCTTGAAACACTCATCGACAAACTAGAAGAAGATGAAGATGTTCAAACGGTGTTTACCAACATAAACTAATGTTGGTATCTTAACAAATAATTATACCTGTTGTTCCACGAAACTCTCATAATCACCTTCAAAATCAACAATTGTACCATCTTCATTGATTTGTATGATTCTATTGGCAAAAGCATCGATAAGTTCTCTATCGTGAGACACACAAATCACTCCACCTTTGTAGTTATGTAATGCCTCACCAAGGGCAACAATCGCCTCAAGGTCTAGGTGGTTATTTGGCTCATCCATAACCAAGAAATTTGAGCTATCCATCATAATTTTAGAAAGCATTACACGGTGTTTTTCGCCTCCGGAACATGCATCTATCTTTTTCTTTTGTTCTTCACCAGAGAAGAGCATACGCCCCAGTGTCTTACGTATGTCATCAATATGCCACTTCACATCGAAACCTTGTATCCATTGTGGTAACTCTTCATCCCCTACTACAAGGTCTGTAGTATTTTGAGGAAAATATGAATGTGTAATAGTCTGACCCCATTTAAAGCTACCACTGTCAGCATCTATCTCTTCCATAAGGATTTTAAGTAAAGTGGTTTTTCCCACACCATTAGTCCCTATAACTGCTATCTTGTCACCTTTGTTTACTTTAAATGTGAGATTTTCAAAAACTTTTTCACCATCATACGATTTAGAGAGTCCCTCCACTTCAAGTACTTCGTTTCCTATATCACGGTGTGCTTTAAACATAATAGAAGGATCACGTCGAGATGAAAGTTTAATAGCTTGAACATCCAGTTTATCAAGTTGTTTTTGTCTAGATGTTGCTTGTTTTGCTTTAGAGGCATTAGCAGAGAATCTCGTAATGAACTTTTCAAGTTCTTCTTTTTCTTTCAGCCCTTTTGCTCTATCAGTCTCTGCTTGTTTTGCTATGAGATTTGCCGCAATGTACCATTCATCATAATTTCCCGTAAATTCACGTATGTTTTGGAAGTCAAGGTCAAGTATATGTGTAACCACACCATTGAGAAAGTGTCTATCATGAGAGATGACCATCAGTGTACCTTCATGACGTTTAAGCTCATTTTCAAGCCATGAGATAGTTGCCATATCAAGGTTATTCGTAGGCTCATCGAGTAACAATACATCAGGTTTTAGAAAAAGTACTTGTGCCAATAAGATTTTAAACTTATCTCCCCCTGTGAGTGAGCTCATAAGTTCACCATGCTGCTCTGCAGGAAAGCCAAGTGATTGAAGTAGTTTTTCTATCTTGACATCTGACTCATACGTTGGGTCTTCATCTGCACATATCATCTCTAGTTC
>DQVJ01000044.1 GCA_015661795.1 Sulfurovum sp. | reverse complement strand
TGCAAATCAATTTATATAAGTAAATATCCCATGAATCTTCTTTTCCTAAAAAGTATTTAAACAATATCAATCTTTTCTTTTCTGGAGATTCAAATTCGTAAGCTGAAAGTAGATATTTAACATTCATGTTGCAAAGTGCAATAGTGTTGAAGGAAGAATTTTTGGATAGTCTTTTTTTATTATAATAGTCCAAGGTTACAGTAGTCTCTAGTATGTATAGTTTACTTCCCCAATTATCATATATCTCTTTTGCTTTAGCAGAGACATTATTTTTACGGTCTAAATAACTTTCAATCACTTTTCTAAATTTATGTTTATAGGACAATGGATAGTTTACTATGTATCCATCTATTGTATAAAACCCGTTATATAACGATACTGCAGGTTCAAGGCCATAACTTAATACACGAATACTGTTTAAAGGCTCAGGTATGGTATCATTTATTCTAGAGAAAAGACTTTTCGCATAATAATTTTGGAAAGAACTATATTTTACTGAAGGTTCAGTTTGATAAAAACTATAGTAGAAACTTGTTGTAGTTTGAAAAATCATAAATAAAGTGATGAATACGATAGAGAAACGTAATTTTTTTATTATAATGTTTAGAGTAAAAACGAGTAAAATAGCCCATAAAAAAGGTTGGATAAATGCTATACGTGTAATATTCAATTTTTCAAAAATAGGAAAGTACTCTGCTATGATATGGAGTCCGGAATAATGATTTGCTCCTGCAATAAATGCTAATAATATTTGTAAAAGAAAGAGCAAACTATAAATACTATTTTGTTTTGTTCTGATGGCAATAAGGATAGTGAAAATCGTAAGAATTGGTAAAGTATAGATATTGGTAAGTATAGGGTTCCATATCTGCAATATAAAGCTTAATATAATAAGTGTCCAAATGACCATAGATTCTTGTTGATTAAAACGTCTATTTCCTATAGATAGAATCATTCCAATTAGAATAAGAGGCAAAAGATAATAACTTTGTAACCCAGGTATATGAGAACTGTGTCCACTAAGAAAAAATGTATGTATTTTTCTGAGGGAAGATAATGCATCATCTGTAAAAAATATTTTAAATTCTGAACGGTGTGAGATAAAGCCAGAATCAGTAAACATAGCTAGTAGAAGCCTATACTCGCTTAATAAAAAAATAATCCCCATAAGAAATAAAGCAAAAAAGAAAGGTTTATTTAGGTTTTTATTTTTTATCGTATCCCATAACATATAAATACCAGCCAAAATGATATAGAACATATAGAGAAATATAAAGCTGGTATAAAGAGGTAGAAATATCAATAATATCCAATCCCACTTTGTACTGTCTTTATGTTTGATATTGAGTAGGCTATAGGTAACAAGAGGAAGTATGGCAATGGAGAGTCCTGCCCCTGACCAAAAAGGTAATAGTGCAAAGTAGAGTGCACCAACAAATACAGGTACATTTTTATAATAGTTATTTGGTTTAACAATGTATTTTTTTAAAAAAATAAACATAGAAAAGAATGCTACAAGGTGAATAATGACTTCATTGATGATAAAAGCAGTTTTTGCTTCGAAAAAATAATAAAGCCATAAAATAACATTGAATTCACTACCATAAGATGATCGTGGTAGTCCATTCATCATATTGGGAATGATGGCATTATTGTCTGCAAAGATCATGCCACTTTCTGCTAATATTTTAAACCAAACTACATTAGAATCAAGGTTATCAAAGGTAGGTACATAAAATACATCATAAAAAAGTGGAGATAGATAGAGCGTCATAGCTATAAAGCTAAAACCAATCCATAGTAAATTATTTGTTAAAAATTTATTGATAGAATTTAAAGACATAGTCTATAACCTTTGTTTGGTCTTCTCTTTTAAAACCATAATACATCGGAAGCCTTATTATGCGTTCACTCTCTTTAGTTGTAAATTCATCTTTACCCATAAAGGTACCAAACTTCAAACCTGCTTCAGAACTATGTAGAGGTACATAATGAAATACCGCTAGTATATCATTTTTCTTAAAGTAGTGAAGAAGTTTGGTTCGCTCTTTCAAATCTTTTGTTTTGATGTAAAACATATGTGCATTATGCGTACACTCATTGGGTATGTGTGGCAACTCTAGGAAACCTTGTTCTTGTAATGGTTTTAAATGTTCTAGATAATAATTCCAAGAGGCTAAACGATTATCGTTAATTTTATCTGCATCTAAGAGCTGAGCATAGAGGTAAGCAGCCTGTAGTTCAGAAGGGAGATAGGAACTTCCTAGCTCCACCCAAGTATATTTGTTCACCTCTCCTCTAAAAAACTGATTACGATTGGTTCCTTTTTCTCGTATGATCTCCGCATGCTCAAGGTACTTGTCATCATTTATGAGTATGACACCACCTTCTCCCCCTGAGGTATAGTTCTTTGTCTCATGAAAGGAGTAAGTCCCTATGTGGCCTATGGTTCCAAGTGCTTTACCTTTGTAGGTACTCATCATCCCCTGTGCAGCATCTTCTATGACTACTAAGTCATGCCGGTTAGCAATATCCATAATGGTATCCATTTCACAGGCAACACCTGCGTAGTGTACAGGGACAATGGCTTTTGTTTTGGAGGTGATGGCTTGTTCTATCTTCGTTTCATCTATATTCATGGTATCTGGGCGTATGTCTACAAAGATAATTTTGGCACCTCTAAGTGCAAAAGCATTTGCCGTAGAGACAAAGGTGTAGGAAGGCATGATGACTTCATCACCTTCTTTGAGTCCTATAAGTAAGGCAGACATTTCTAGTGCATGTGTGCATGAGGTAGTGAGTAGGGCAATTTTAGTTTTAGTTTTTGCTTCAAACCAGTTTTGGCATTTTTGTGAGAAGTTGCCATCACCTGATATTTTTGACTGTTTCATTGCTTCTAAAACGTATTTTTTTTCAGTTTCTAAATATGGTGGTTTGTTAAAGGGGATCATTCGTTCTCTTTTATAAAAAAATTGCTATATACATCGGGTTTTGACCTTGCATTACTTTTACAAAGTAGTAGATTCCAGTTAGAACTTGTATAATAAGTAACAATAATAACATATATCGTTTAAATACGTGCAACTGGTTATATATTTCAAAGAACTTTATTATCGAAAAAAGATAAAGTAAAGACATGGCTATCATATAACTCCAACCAAAATTTCCATGTGAATAGAATCTTCCTGTTTGTGCAAAAAATGCATAAAACATAATGCCAATAAATATTTGTAACCAACTTAGTAAGATATAATCATTATGAATAACCTTAGACTCTAAAAGTAAAAATAGTAAGGGAAAAGCCAAGGCCAGTATAATTGAAAGTAAAATATTTT
>DQVJ01000310.1 GCA_015661795.1 Sulfurovum sp. | reverse complement strand
TCATTCAGGATCCACATCCCTCACCACTCTCAGCATATAGAGGTTTCTTTGGTTCTAAACCTTTTTCTAGGGTAAATGCGTATCTGATAGCTTATGGTAAAGAGCCTGTAGAATGGAAGATAAAAGACAGCGCTTCACTTTTTAGTTAAGCAGACTCTTTACTCTGTCAATACTATCACCTTTATGTAAAGAAAGCCATACTATGGAGTCATCTTTTGCTTTAAGTTCATGCATTACATTACCTTCTAAGGCGATGATATCTCCTTCATTTAAAAGATATGTTTGTTCACCCACACAAAACTCTATGCTTCCTTTAAGAGTCATAACGGTGATGGGAAACTTGGTTTTATGTTCTTTCATGACTTGACCTGCTTGAAAGGCAATACGTATTTCTTTACCAAAGCTACTTTCAAGTATAGAAGTAATCACTACTGAAGTATCTGAAAATGTTACATCTTTATAAAAAGATGCTGTAAGTGCTTGTGTGTTTTGGTTAGATGAAAACTGCATGGTGTTTCCTTTATCTTTAGTGTGCATGACAGGACATGCTACCTGTACTGAAAAACATCGCAGTGATGGTATCCATAGTTTGAATATGCTGTATAAGCCATGCTGGAAGTTCTTCTATGAGGTAAATCTTAAGTATAAAAACATTTTTACTTTTTACCCACTCTTGGTAGATTTCATTCATCCTCTCCAAGGCTTTGTCATGCTCACCTTTATGCATAGCATAAGGAGGAAAGTTAAGTTCTAGCATCTTTGTCTCTTCACCTTCAAAGTGATTGACTGTGTGAGCGTACCATTTTTCATATTGTATATTTATAGCGTCGAAGTTTTCTTCATTGGGATTTTTATCATACGCCAATACAAGCTCAAAAAGTGTATTGATGATGTCTACATCTTCATAATGTACTTCATTCATAAAGTCCATGGCTACGATGGGTAAGTCTTGTTTATCTATAAGCATTGAATCCTCCTTGATATGATTGATTAAGATTATTATAGTTTAGATGTAAGGGAGTTTGATTGATATATATCAAGAACATCAATGTAACTTGACATAGGTCAGTTTTTTGTCACGCTTTCTTCGGTATAATTTTGTAAATAATTGGCTTATGAAGGAAGACTATGCACGCATTAAACAATGCTCAACTTATACAAAAGTATAACATTCCAGGACCTCGTTATACCTCATACCCAACTGTACCATTTTGGGATAAAAAGGGTATTGATGTAGATGTATGGACAAACAGTGTGAAACATGCTTTTGATGAGTCTAACGAAGATGAAGGTATCAGTCTTTACATTCACATGCCTTACTGTGAGTCTCTTTGTACTTTTTGTGCCTGTCATAAGCACATTACAACCCGTCATTCTGTAGAAGATGAGTACATTGATACAGTGTTGAAAGAGTGGAGGCTCTATGTAGAGTTGCTGGGAGAAAAACCTTCTCTTAGAGAGATACATTTAGGTGGAGGAACACCTACGTTTTTTTCTGCTAAAAATCTCAAACGTATGATAGAGGGTATTTTTGAAGATGCGGTGCGTCATAAGGTCTATGACTTCTCTTTTGAAGCACACCCTAACGACACCACAGAAGAACAACTACAAACACTCTTTGACTTAGGTTTTACACGTACCTCTTTTGGCATACAAGACTATGACCCAAAGGTACAACAAGCCATCAACCGCATACAAAAGTATGAAACTGTTGAACGTATACATGGCTTAAGTAAGAAGATAGGTTATGAGTCTATCTCTCATGACATCATCTTTGGTTTGCCTCACCAGACGAAGCAAAGCATCATCCAGACCATAGCAAACACGGTTAAACTCAGACCAGACCGCATAGCCTACTACTCTTATGCACATGTCCCATGGATAAAAGGGGTAGGGCAAAGAGGCTTTGATGAAAATGACCTCCCTAAAGATGAAGAAAAAAGAGAGCTCTATGAGCTAGGAAAACAGCTCTTTTTTGAAGCAGGCTATGAAGAGATAGGCATGGATCATTTTGCCTTACCCACAGACAAAATGCACAAGGCGATGGTAGAAAAACGATTGCACAGAAACTTCATGGGCTACACCGCAGGAAAAACCAAACTGATGATAGGACTTGGTATGTCATCTATCTCTGACTCTTGGTATGCCTTTGGGCAAAATGAGAAGAGAGTAGAAGATTATATAGACAGAGTTAATGAGGGGAAACTCCCTGTATTTAGAGGACACCTCTTAAGTAATGAAGACTTGATAGTACGCCAACATATCTTAAACCTTATGTGTAACTTAGAAACTTCATGGGCAGATGAGAGTATGAAGCTAGCAAGACAAGATGAGATACTAGAACGTCTTAGTGAAATGAAAGCAGATGGACTCATAGAGATAAAGGATGATAGCTTAGTGGTCAAAGAGTCAGCACGTATGTTTGTACGTAATGTCTGTATGGCTTTTGATTTGAAGTTGGCGGATGCAAAGCCTGAGGGTAAGATATTTTCTATGACAATATAGTTTGATAGATATGGATATTAAAAACATATAGACAGCATCCCTCTTAATTTTTTCAAATCTTATGAGACGGTTGCTGAACTTTCTAACTATAAAAATATACCTTTCCCTGCAACGGCACATGCTTTAGAAAAGAGTGAGGTTTTGGTAATTGATTTTAAGCGTTTTAAAGAGGTATTTTTTTCTAATCCAACGATCGTTGGAAACATCACTTCAAGATTTGATGGTATTTGGTCTTAAAGGGTTAAGTTCATACCGTGAACATCTCAATGAGTTAGCACCAACACAGACAAAAAATATTGATGATGTGATGAGTGAAACACTTTACTTCACACTTATGAATGTAAACTTTAACTTTGATGACCATATCAAGCAACTGATGAAAGTAGGCAGTGCTGGGATAGAAGTGATGGATAAACTTTCCAATGCACATA
>DQVJ01000060.1 GCA_015661795.1 Sulfurovum sp. | reverse complement strand
TAGCTTATTAAATTCATGTGTACTCTTCTCTGAAAAATCTTTTTTATATTCTTCATCTTAAAAGGCATAGGTACTATTAATTTAGAATCATAATCATCCATTAACATTTCCGCTACCAATCTATCTGCACCTTCGGCAAGTGGTGAAATAATAGACCCAAGTTTATAGCTACTAGCTAATTGTTTTAAAGCCTTATCTAAAGTTATTGTCAACTTGCTTACATTCAAAATATTTCTATGTCCTGTAATGCCTACCTTGATCTCATTCATATATCTGTCAATTCATATTTGGTCAGTGCAAGGTATATTGGTATATTCAGTATGGCATCCAAGTCATATTTATACGTATCTGTACTCGCTGTCGTATTAAATTCAGAAAATGGACGAAGACAGGCATGTTTTTTTGCTTTATCAGAATCTATTTTATTGCTCCATGCCTCCTCATACTCCCAGCCTTTCAAATAATGAAATGTATTCCATCTATTATGTTCTGATCTTGCCAGTTTTTTCAATAAAGTATCAAATGTTTTAGGAAACTTTTTATCTTCTCTTTCAGCATCGGAAAAGATCTTGAATTTTTCATTATTTAGTTCTAAAAGCTCTGCCGAAGATTTACTGGAAGATACTTTCTTCAAGCCCAATGCAATAAGTTTTGTATCTATATGAAGTGCCTGTGCTCTGCTTGAATCACGTTTATGTGCATTCATTATCTCTTTTGCAAGCCATTCCTCATTTAATGCTTTTATATCAATTTTTTTATTATCCAAATATTTATTTAAATATTTGGAATGTATCAACTTTGCGACAATATCCAATTCTTCATCAATAAGATTTTTTGTATCTGAGGCTTATTTAATATCTCCAAAAGTATAGAAATTTGAAAACAGTTTTTTGTCTCCATTTATCTTGTCTCTTAGTCCAAGATTATTATATACAGCAAAGAAAACTTTTGTTCTAAATGTATCTTTCACTATTCTTTTTAAATAGGTATTATTCTGTAAAGTAATGGCAATATCTATGTTTCTATTTTCATCTTCTGTTGCAATAAAAATATTTGTCAGATTGATTTTATCCCAAACTTTGTCTGTATAAAATTCCGATGTATCTGCATCAAGTTCAAAGGGAATAATATTTAAGTGGGGAATATTTTCAATTTTAGCAAAAAGTTTTTTTATCTTTTCATAAAACTTTTTTGACTCAAGATCTATAAGGTAAATATTTATAATATTCTCTTCTGGCAAGTTTGAGAGAATAGATAGAAAAGATATAATCTCTATTGCCAATTCAGACGTACCTACCAAAACAATATTGTAACTTTCATTTGTCTTTATAATCTTTTCCTGCAAACCCAGTATTGTATGTCGGCTAAAAAGTTCTTTTACCATATTTTCATAAAGAGAATAGGCATGTATCTCTACTTTTTCATTGGACTCCAAAATATTTTGATTAAACAAATTCTTCATGTTATGGTTCTCAATACGTGTAAAGATTTTTTTATTTTTCCCTTTTATACACAGATCCAACAATACCATAGATATAGCTATATTTTGTCCGTCACTCCCTGTAGAAATAATGGCATTTTCCATCATAGTGAGATCAAGGCTTTTTATTGCCTCTTTTGCATTATCGACAATCACTGAAGATCCATATTTTTGAAAGCGCTCAATATCAGGATTTGTACTGTCTGACTCTATAATAAGTATTTTCGAATAATCTTTTTTAACACTATCACTTGCCAAAAAACTACGGTTTTGTTTACCCAAGCCCAGCAGTAGTATATAAGGTTTTTTTTGCACCTGCTTAACATTTAAGCTATTGATAGTTTGTGTTACATATAAAGAAAACATTCCTGAGAAAACAGTAAAGATTGCAGAAAGTTTTGCTATATCCAGCATCATAGAGTCGTCATCTGCCCAATTAAACACAAAAAGTGAAATGGTATTATTAATAACTTCTAAACCTGTTGATTTTGCAGATATGCAATAACCTAACAATCCGAACATGACTGTTATTGCTGCAAATGTTTTTATAATTGTATTGCGATGATCTACAAAAAAAACATACACTTTGTTTATAGTCTTTTTAAATATTTTATTTTCTAATATAGTCCTCATATTCCCTCATTTGTTTTTAAATATTTTATTTTCACGGTCTTGGATTCGTTGGAGTATTCACCGTCACTACATTTTTCTATAAAAACCACTCACGAACATCATCCAAAAATGCTTTCTCATCAAACACTCTCCCCTGATGAATCTTTATATCACCATAGTTCGCTCTAGCTTTATCTCCCAGTGTAAACTGAGTAAGCTTCTTTTTCTTTGAAATGACTCTTACATTATCCGCACCAATGCTAAGTATCATCGCCTTTCCATCATCATCCAGATAATCCATAATAAGCTCTGTTTTATAGACAAAGTGCTCTCCATCCAGTTTATTTACAAGTTTACACTCTATAGTATGAAGATGGTTGTCCTTGATCATTAATACATCAAACTCATTTTCTACTGCTTCATCAAACTGAACCTTCACGCCGGTCCAGACATCATCAAAATCGAACTTATCTACAATAAGATGATAAATATACTCTTCAAAAACTGTTCCCTGTATAAACTTTTGATCTTTAGTACCAATTTTTCCTAGCAATACCTTATAGTCATCATAATCAGTAATATTGTCAAAAGAGGTTTTTTGTAAAATATTTGAGAATGTTTTATATCGTGTTAAATCTTTTGTCAGATCATAAATAAGATGTTTTCTTTTTTCAAGAACAATTTTATCAGCTACCTCCAACAATCTATAACCCTTCATAAGCAAATGTGTTTCAATATCCATATTGTGCTTAATACGATGTTTTTCCATACCTTTTGAAGTATGCACATTATAAGTGTTAGCATAACGATCATATGAAATGACTTTAGCCCCTATAGATAAAAGTTGCGAAGAAAGAACAATAGCTACAGAACTAAGACCGTCTGTCGTATTTAAATAGATATCACTATACTCATTTGCAGACTCTTTAATATGGTGTAAGCATCTTAAAATACTTGAATAGCTGTCTTCTTCTATTTTTAGAGTCACTATTTCATGCTTTACTCTGCTGTCATGAGGTAGTGTATTCAAAAATGCTTTTTGACCTCTAATAACACGTTCTGCCTCTTTAACATCCCCATAATCATCATCATACACAATAATATGCTTTGAAATTTCATCTTTAAATTCATAAGAAATTGGTAGTATGGAGGAATGAAAATCCCCCAATATAGATACAAGTGTCAAACTTTTCCCTTTTCCTTCACATTTAATGATATATTGTACTTAAAGTAAATTTAAGTTGTCTGATTTGTAACATGTCTGTTAAATTACTTTTTTATTTTTAATTAAGTCACTTTTTGAAAATTAACTATAAACCTTTAGATATAAAATCTATCAATTATTATAAAATACACTATTTTATAATAATTACTGTCTATACCGTCTATTTTGTGGTTTTTCCATTGACTTTTAAAACTAATTATTATAAAATATCCTATATGGTTATTTTAACAACTAATTGGAGGTCAAAATGACAACTAAGCGAATTAAGAAGTCAATTA
>DQVJ01000190.1 GCA_015661795.1 Sulfurovum sp. | reverse complement strand
GCAATGGCATTGGGTGGAGTGGCGATGGGCAACATAAAAGCATAAGATGCACAGATAGTGGCTATCATCATGATAAGTGTTGCATCTATGCTACTTTGTTCTGCGACTTTAAAGAGAATAGGAAGCATGATAGAGATAAGTGCGGTGTTACTGGTGATTTCTGTTGTAAATGTCACCATAGCAGCAATGAGTAGTAAAAAAAGGATCACTGGCATGTGAGTAAATGCAACGAGATAGGAAGCTAATTCACTTGCCATTCCTGTCTGTGTGAACGCGGCTGCTATCGCAAAACCAGCACCAAAAAGAAACATGATTTGGTAAGGAATATTTCCATTGTCCTGTGTCCAGTTCAAGATTGAAAAAGGTGGTGAAAATAGAAGTAACCCAGCTGTAAGCAGTATGCCTGGTTCACTTAAGCCTAGTCCATTGTAGTAGGGTTTAAAAGGGGCATTGATGAGAAGTATAAAAATGAGACCAGCAATGACATAGAGTACTTTTTTTTGTTTTTTGTTTAGAGGTTCAGTGATGAGATTGGCTTCCAAATAGACATCTTTTAGCCCTATACCCATGATAAATCCAACAAGTATAAACATGAAAAATACCACAGGGGCAACCATGTACATCCATTGGACAAAAGGGATAGCTTCCATACCCATTTTTTCCATAATACCCATGAGAATGAGGTTTGGAGGTGTACCTATAGGAGTAAGGATTCCCCCTATACTGGCACCATAAGCAATGCCTAAGGCTAAACGCATTTTGAGTTTTGGGTCTTCTGTAAGAAAGAGTGCAATAGGCAGTAATAAAAGTGTGGTGGTCGTGTTAGAAAGGACAGAACTCAATAGCCCTGAAGTGATAATGAGGGCAAATAGGATACCCCTTGCACTACTTGGAAATAGGCGTAACATCCTATTGGCTATGATTTTATGTAAATGGGTTTTTTCTACAGCGATGGCGATTAAAAATCCACCTAGGAATAAGAAAATAATAGGGTGGGCATAATTTACAGCTGTCTCTTTTGTGGACAAGATACCAAAAGCAGGGAATAGTACAATGGGTAGCAGTGAAACCACAGCAAGTGGGAGTCCTTCATTAGTCCACAGTGTGACCATGAATACGATGACAGCAACCATAAAGGATTGTTGGGGTGTAAAAAATATAATCATGCTACCAAAGGTGATGAGTCCTAAAAAGTGAGCGATTAAAATTTTTCTTGTTTGTTTTGTAAGAGACATCTATATTCCTATTCTATCTATCAATGATTAGTAATATTGTGCCTCATAAAACTTAAGCTAGCTCATAGAGATACATAATATTGTATATGAAGTTAAAATTTGATAAAGTGAAGAGATCAATACTTTAAATGTGGATGTATGAATGAAAAGTATCAATATAATCTTTCTTGTGATGTGTTTGGGTACAGTTTTGTTTGCCAATAAGGAGATTGTTGTAGATTTGTCGGAACAAACGGCTTATGCAATAGAAAATGGATATATTGTTTTTGAAGGTCGTATTTCTTCTGGTAAAGCAGGTAGAGAGACACCAAGTGGTGAATATACGATTATGCAAAAAAAGCGTCATCACAAGTCAAACTTATGGCCCAAACCAAATGGGGGTGCAAAAATGCCTTACATGATGCGACTTACAAATTCAGGTATCGCAATGCATTTGGGATATGTTCCCAACAGACCGGCATCACATGGATGTATCCGCCTTAAACAGGGGTTTGCCCAAAAATTATTCCGTTGGGCAAGGGTAGGTACAGTAGTGACGGTTGAGGGAAGAGGGCAGGACTATATAGATGCACAAAAGTTTATGAGAGATTATTATGGCAGTGATTATGCTGTGATGGATGTTTATGAGTGAGATACATCTTCCATCATCTCAAACCAATCTCTAGTAAATTGTCTTTTGATGTAAGATTCATGGTGAGGCACAGCACATTTTGAACAGTCTTGATGTATAGCATCTTCACTAATGAATTGTCCTCCTTCTTTTGAGGATATACTACAAGCAGAATAGAGGGTTTTCCCTTTTCTAGTGTTAAACCCTTCATCTTTAAATCTGAAGTTTGGGCAGGCACAGAGGTAACAGTTCAATGCTTTCATATCATGGCATTTTTTATTGTCTTTATAAAGTGGACAAAAATCCGGTTCATTTTTGACCATGTTGTCAAATCTGAAGTAGCGTATGACTTCATCAGGGCTTAGGTGTGTGAGTTTTGCCATGATGGCTTTGTGCTTTTCTCCGTGTTCTTGGAACCATGAACTATATGACATTGTCTATCCTTATGTATTCTAAGTGGGCTATTTTATTTTTGGCACAGCCTAAAAGGGCTAATATTTTATGGAGTGTACCAGCATGTGCACAGACAAGTATCTCTTTACCATGAGGTATATCTTCTAAAAATGAATGGATACGTGTTGTAAATGCTTCTGGTGGTTCATCACAAAGATAAGTATGCCATGAGGCTTTCTCTTTTACAAAATATTGTTTATACACATCTAGGTTTTCATGTTCATTAAACCCCAGTCTTTCAACATCATCTTTAAAGCGTATTTCTTGAAGACGATGATCTATACTATACTTTTTAATGCCTAGCATCTCTAAAGTTTGTTGACAACGTACAAGGTCGGAAGAGTAGATAAAATCAAATTTTTGTTGCATGAGTAATGTGACTTTTTGTGTATTAAATAATTCAGGGTCTATAGGCAGGTCTGTCATCGGGATGCGGCTGTCTATATATTTTGTCTGTAAGGCTGAGTGACGTAAAAGTGTTAAAGCCATAGCAGTGAACTTATCCAGTAGGTTTTTAAAAATCTATATTTCTGATGAGTTCTATTGAAGTGAGAATACGAAAATGGCAGTTCTATAACGACATGCTTAAACACAACTACTCCTTCTTTATAAAATATGATAATGAATATATCAAATTTTGGCTGAAGTTATGTGTTTTAGCTGAATGCCTCTTATATGTGTTCTCGTTTGAAACTTTTAATAATAAGAGCAATGACTATGATTTCTATACCTATGAGCAAAAAATGCAGGTGATACACCTGTGTCTGGTTTTGAGTGATATTGTAATGTTCTAATATTTTGTAAAAAATATATGAAAGACCCATACCCATCAAGTAGCCTAGCTGTTTTGCAGTATCGAGTGTGGTAAGGAGAGAATCAGTTTTTAACAAGAGTGTTTCCACACGTACAAGATAAGAGCCAAATACAAATGTTATTTGATAGCCTATATAAATGATTAGGGCAGTCTGGTAGGTGTAGGGATAAAGTAAAAAATAGAACATTGCAAGGAGTAAAAGTAGTTCCACTAAAAGTGAAATACGGAAAAACCATGATGCGTTGAGAATATGATGATACAATCTTGCAACAAGCAGCATTCCCAAGGCCAGTAGTACACCGCCTAAAGAGTAGACAGAAGGTTGAAGTGGTGCATAGAGTGTAAATATGGCTCCTACACTCAAACCCAAAAAGAGAGAGTTAAAGAACTTATATCTGATAAACCATTTTGGGATGAGTGTTAGCATGAAATATTATATCTTAAAAACTGTATTTTATTTTGGCATACACAGAACGCCCTTCTGTTGCGTATCCATAACTTGATTGGTACGCTTTATTAAAGATGTTTCGTGCATTGATGCTTAGGTCAAAATCATGCATGATTTTTGTACCAAAGTTGAGGTTCCACACCGTGTAATTTCCTGTTGAAACTTCTGAAGCTACAGGGAAACCACCATCCGTGTCCAGCCTATCACCTATATACAGTGCATCGATACCAAAGAACATATCGTTCGAAGTATAATAGTTTATAGATGCGTTAAGTGTATCTTTTGCACGTCTGATAAGATCTGTACCATCTTCTTTTTCATAGTCAAACAGGTGGGTATAATTTGCAGAGAATACTAGACCCAATGATGGAAGTGAGTATGCACTTTCTATTTCAAGACCAGAAAATTTTGATGTACCGTTAATATTTTGATATCCGCCTATAAAGGTGATGGGATCAGAAATATAGTCAATAGAATCTTCAACTGTATTATTAAAGTAGGTTACAGTAAGTAATTTCTTATATCCCATAGAGATATCATAGCCTTTTGTATAGCTGGGTTTTAAGAGTGTACCCAATGTTGCATTTGCCAGTTGAAAGGCACTAGGGGCATCATATGAAGTATAATAATTTGCAGATGAATTCAACCCTTCAAGAAAAGCATGGGCATGTTTTACCCCTATTTTATAGGTTACTCTGTTCTCAAATTCATCATAGTTGTCATATCTGATATTTGTCTCAAGCAGTGTATTTGTATTGAAGTTGTAAGTATTTGAAAGATAAACAGCTTTATTGGTATAGTCTGCTTTACTCTCAGGAAATGCGTTAAATTGGTTAAATCCGTCTATAGTGTTGTATTCTAAACCAAGTATGGCTTTCCCATTTGTATATGTGTATGCATTGATGAGTGAATATTCATCAAGTGTTGCTCTGTATACGTTATGGTTGTCTCCAAAAAATCCTGTAGTATAATAGTCTCTATCATATTCACCTTTACTTGCATGTAGTGTAGCACTATAGTTGTTGCGAGTATAAAAGTAATCCAGTGCTAGGTTTGTCTGCTTAGATGTTGCATTGCTGTAGTCATCATTTTCCTGACCTGCAGAAAAAGTGTCATCAAATTCTGTGTCAGAATTGATGAGATTATAGCTGAGGTTCACCCTATTGTTCTCATTAAAAGTATATCCGAGTTTGAGGTTGATATTTTTGTTTGTATATCCATCTTTTTCAGCACTTCTTGGTGCAAGGGCAGAAAATCCTTCTGTATCGAGATAAGAAGCTAAAATTTGTGCAGTAAGTTTTTCGCCTTTATAAGAGAGTTGTGTCTCCGCACCTTTTGTGAGGTAAGATCCATAACTCAGACCTACGTACCCATGTACACCATCTTCTGCTTCTTTTGTGATAATGTTAATAACACCAGCACTCGCATTACTCCCCCAGATACTTCCTGATCCACCTTTGAGTATTTCAATTTGTTTAATATTACTGGTGGTGAGACTTTCTATCAATGCGGTATTATTGGTAGTACTTGGATCATTGAATCGCATACCATCAATGAGTACGAGTACCTTACCCGAGTCTGCACCTCTAATAAAAAAAGATGTTTGTTGTCCCAGTCCTCCAGAGTTGGTAACAGAGATACCAGACACAGTTCTAATGGCTTGATCGACTGTTTGAAAACCGCGTTCTTCGATATCTTCAGCGGTAATAACTGTGATATTTGCTGTAGTGTTTTGGATCGATGTTGGTATTTGATTGGTAGATATAACGGTAATATCTTCAAGAGTTGTTTCTGCATATGTGCTTGTAGATAAAAGTAGTGTTGCCGTGATGAGGCTTAGTGTTTTTGTTGTCATGGTTGTTCCTATGTTTTGTTAGGTACGGTACTCACCGTACTTTTTTTAGGTTAAATGAATCATCAAATTTGATTTGAATTACAGTCGTGCCATAAGTGCGTGTCTTATGGTTTGTTAAAATCTATACAGTTAGTAGAGGTGGTGCAGTTTTATGAGGTATGAGAGAATAGGCAAGTTTATGGTACTGATAACTGCAGTCAAGAGTACATAACTTATGTAATGTAGAGTACATTGCAATGACTGCAAGGGAGAAGTACTGTTTGTTATGTCCACGGAGGTATTTTTTCATAAGTGGAATTTTACATAAATTAAAGTATTATCTGCTTAATTATTTATAGGAGATTTCATGGCAATTGAAACAGTACAATCAACAGATGCATTTAAAGCATTGGTAGCAGAAGTAACTTCACAGGAAGGCTATAAAGAGCCTATAGCGTTTGGTATCGCTAGAGTAGACAGAGGTCAAAAGAATGCAGAGAAGATACTTCAGGCTAACTTTGGACTTATTAACTGGAAAGAGAACTTTGGTTCTGCTGCAGTTTTCATTAAAGCGCTGGTAGAAGCAAAATGTGATGTAGATTTTTCTGGGTCTGAATTTGTAGCAACTATTAATGAAAACTTTGTACAAAATGCTATGGCAGCTTTTGCACCATACCTGGCAGAAGCAACGGGTGAAGCCCACAAAAACGTACAAGTTATCAAGACACTTTCAAACATGGAAGACATTGCGAAAGATTTTAGAATAGTCTTTTTGTTTGAAGATGCGAATGCCGAGTCAGTTGAAGCTGTATATCTTAAACTGTATGCACTTTCTCAAGGCAAAGCGGAGCTTAGAAAAGTAAATCTTAATGGTGCATTTGGCATTCTTTCTAATGTTGCATGGGTTGGAAACACTCCCTATGAGCTAGACTACCTAAGAGACAACGAAATAGAAATGAAGCTTAACGGTACATACCCAACGGTAGACTCTGTAGACAAATTTCCAAGATTCTTACAGCACATCATCCCTGCTGACAATACACGTATCCTTGAAGCATCAAAAGTAAGAATGGGTGCGCAATTGGCCGCAGGAACTACTGTAATGCCAGGTGCCTCTTACATCAACTTCAATGCCGGTACACTGGGTCCTGTTATGGTTGAAGGGCGTATCTCTTCTTCTGCTATTGTTGGAGATGGTTCAGATGTAGGTGGGGGAGCAAGTATTTTAGGTGTATTGTCTGGTACAGACGGTAACCCTATTAGCATAGGTGAAAACACTTTACTTG
>DQVJ01000285.1 GCA_015661795.1 Sulfurovum sp. | reverse complement strand
TACATTGGCTTCTTTTAAAGATGTAAAAAGCGTTTGAAGATTTTTAAGTATAGTAGCATCTACACCTTTTTTTTGTAATTTTATCGATGCTTCATTGAAGTTATTTTGGAGATATTTTAAATCTATCATAAGGTTTGCCTAACATTGAAATATTTTATAAAATTATAGTAGAAAGTTTTGAAAAGGAGAAGAGAGTTATGTATTGAAAATAAGTTTTCAACACATAACCTATACTTTAAAATACCGGTTCAGGATCTACTTGACATTTTTCAAGTGTCACAGTTCCACCATCTCCAGATGCATTTACATCATAAGCTATGAAAGCAAGTCCGCCATTGATACAAGATGCAGGATCATTTTTGATAACGCTACTTATACCTGTGATTCCAGCATCAAGTTTTACTGAACAGGAGAATGTAGAATTAATCACTCCATATTCATCTACGCCTCCTGTATCTATAACTCCTGGTAAAACGATACGTACATTCACACCATTTTTAGGGATAGGAAATGTATCACCTTTTAGATATAAAAAATGTTTTAATGTAGTTTCATGAACTTCCCCAGTTCTTTTAACTTCTTTTGTATTTGGATTTAAACCTGTCATATTCACAAGAACCATTACTCTTTTTCCTATCATATACGCATCATGCTTTAAGGTAACTACTGCTTGACCATCTTCATTTAATTGATACGTACCATCTGTGGAGTCAACTACAACTACAGACTCTTCAAAAGCACTTGTACAAAACTTGTCTCTAAAGTTATAACCTACAGCCATACCCAAATCAGAATGTACTTCACCCGAATAGTTATTATTAAGACTTAAAGTATCACCTGCGAGTGAACCTTTTTCAAGATTCCATTTACCATTTGCTTCATAGGTTTCAACATCACCAAATACAGCAACAAAAGCTCGATTTTCTTTTATATTTGTCGTATTAAAAGGTGTTAACCCTCCTGTTGTTAATTCTAATGTCGCCTTGTCGCCAGCAGGACTTAGTGTTGCACTTACACCTCCTGAAAATCGACCGTACAGAATTTCTCTATTTGTTGCATCTTTTGCAAAACTTGCCATTGCACTGACATTTATGATACCTGTAGAACTTATAGGGTTAGCACTCGAATCAGTTGCTTGAACAAGAAACTTATGTTCAAATTGTTTAGTAGCAGCATTATATTCTACACCATTACTATTGATAGAAAATGCTGTTGGTTCACCAGAAAGTATAGCTACTGTAAATAACTGTCCTCTTGTTTTTAAAACACCATTTAAATTAAAATACTCAATAATCACTTCCACAGGAGCTAACCCAGCATTTATTTTATCTGCCGTCATAAGCACAGACACATCATTTCTTCCTCCAGCAAAAACTATACTCCCTACAGGGGCCCCTCCCCCCTCTGGAGTAAGTTTTAACACTGTTGTATCTTGCGATTTCACAGTAATACTTTTTATTCTACTGGCTGGTATAGATTCCTTAGTATCTTTATCTATTAAGCTGACAACAGCATTATTTCTTGCATCTAAAGCTAAGTTATACACACCTCCATTTGGCACAAATGTAATAAAATAATTTATATCATCTATAAGATTTACTGGTGGCACTATAGCTCCTGTAGTTAAATTGATAATAGCTGTATCACAAATGGTATTATTATCCTCAAGACAAAATTCTACTGAAAAGTTATTGTCTACCATTGGGTTTGGTGCTTTATAAGTAAAAACAGCATCTCCAGCATCATCACTAAGAACCGTAGAAGCTAAAAATGTCCCTGAAGGTACAGTACCAAGAATGTTAACTTTTTGATTTTTTATACCTATACTACCTTGCGTTATCCGAATCCTAATAGGTTCTTCTATATCAGTTTCATTAATATCTAATTGCTTATCTAAAACTTCTAATTTCAAAAGAGAGATATTTTCAAAGTTAATCGAAGCAGAATCTATACTCACCGTATCTGTTGTAAATGTTTCTGTTATCGTTTGCCCATTCTCTACTAATGTATTTGATCCTGATAATTGATAAGAAGATGGGATACAAGATTTATCAATCATTGTCCCCGTAAATACGATAGTTTTAGTAGGTGAAGCACTATCTAAAGTAACTGCATCTGGATTGGCAGTCCCTGAACCAGGTACGATAGCACATCCTCCTAAAGTTAATTCCATCTTATTAAGGGTTGCGACTACTGTATTTGTATATGTACTTGAAACACTCACATTCGCTGAAATATTTCCACTTGTTGTATCGATAGTTATATTTTGAAGTGTTGTGGTTATTTTACCAAAAATAGTTCCTGGTGTGCCATCTTCTCTGTTGTTACTCCCACAAGATACTAAAAATAATGCTATTATCATAAAAAAAATATATATACCGTTTTTATTCATTCTCTATCCTTTAAAAATGGTAATTGATGCCCAAAAGCACATCAGAGGTATGGTCTAAAGCATCTGCATTTGATAATGAGTACCTATATCCTACATCAAAGTCAACTTTTTCCATTATATTTAAAACAACTCCTACCTGTCCACCATATAAGAATCCACTTTCATCTATAATACCTTGTTCATAATTCATATATCCAGTATTAACACCAATATATGGTTGCAGCATGTTACCCTCCATATCATCATATTTGAGGAAAAAATAATCTACAGAAAGTATAAGTTTTTCAACATTATGCTCACCACTATCATAATAATTAAACCCTATCATAGTTCTCCATTGCCCATTTTGTGCACCAAAACGAAGTCCATAAGAGAAATCATCACTTGTATTACTAGGTTGTTCACCTTGGACTTCTGTACTAGCAACTTCAATTCCTAAAAATGTTTGACTATTAACTACTTCACTGGCATAAGCTGTATTCCCAAGTGATGCACATAAAAGTGCTATACCAAATTTTTTAATCATACTAAACTCCTTCTCTTCGTTTAAAATTCATCTTAGTATAGCACAATTTGATATTTTTTAATCTTAATATTCTTTTGAATTAAGCAAATTCCAAAATTTAAATCTGAAATGCAATTTTCTAAAATCAACTAGAAAAAATTGTAATTTGTGGATTTGAAGAGGTTAAATGTTAAACTTTCTTCTTTATCCGACCAAAGAAAGGAAGTGTATGTCTAAACATTTAACCCAAGGAAAAAGATATCATATTGAAGCTTAGTAAGAAAGGAGGTTTTAGCAATAAATACATAGCTAAAGAGATAGGAGTACATCCATCAACTATAAGCAGAGAACTTAAAAGGAATTCTAGTCTAATTTATCCAAAGATATCTATCCCTACAACAAAAAGAGCTGAAGATATTGAAAAAGAAACACTTGGACTATTGACTCCGTTTAAAGACTTAACACAGACCATTACCTCAGACAATGGTTTGGAATTTTCCAACCATGAAAGCATCTCCAAGGCTTTAGAATGTGACTATTATTTCTGTCACCCTTACTCGTCTTGGGAAAGAGGTTTGAATGAATATACCAATGGGCTCATTAGACAATATATTCTTAAAGGAAGCAGCTTTACAGGTATAACACAAAAAGGTATTCAAGAGATAGAAGATAAAATCAATCACAGACCTAGAAAGAATCTAGGCTGGAAAACACCATATGAGGTATTTTATGGATTAGAAATGGTTGCCTAAGAGCTATTTGGATATGATTTAAAAATCTAGGGTTTGCATTTCAGATTTAAATTTTGGAATTTTTATACATTCAATATTTGATTTGACTACTGTAAAAATAAATTGTTTCAGAAAAGTATGTAGATTGCTTAAAATGGTAGTAAGAGAGGGACTCTAACCCTCGACCTCCGGCTTATGAGACCAGCGCTCTAACCGGCTGAGCTACCTTACCACTAATTTTGAAGAGACGGAATTCTATCTAAAGAT
>DQVJ01000231.1 GCA_015661795.1 Sulfurovum sp. | reverse complement strand
TGATTGAGATAATATGTTACGGTTTTATCTATGATACCATTTACTTTTAGTAAATAGCGTTTTTGATAGGTAATTACAGCTTGTTTGAGTTTTTCATCAAATGTACGGTCTATGGGCGCATCTTTTGGATAATCACCAGAAATCTGAAGACGTTGTTTAATATTTTTAATTCGAGAGGCACTATTTCCAAGCATTAAGGGTTTATTGCTATAGGGTATTTTGGGGAACTTATCCATAACGCGGTATGCTTTGAGAAGTTCAACAAGTTTCCTATACCGTTTTTCCATTGGGATAAGAGAAGTTAAATACGTTTTTATATTTCCTTCTAGTGCAGCTTTTGCAATGACATCAGGGTGAGGAATACGTTTTGGAGACATTTCCCATCTTGCTTTAATCTCATCTGTTTGTTCTAGGCTGGCAAGTTTTTTTTGTACCAGGTTCCAGTCTACATCGCCTTCTACTATAAATCTGACGAGCCGCACAAAAGAGTTACTGAGTATGAGATCGAGCCTTGCATAGACAGCTACTTTTTTTCTTTGTGTAATCTCATTATTATCAAGTTGAAAGAAAAGACGTCCAATAGCTTTTTGATCAAATGATTTATTTTTATAATTAAAAAGAGGATCCTTAAGAGCGGCAATGAGTTCACTCATTTTTTTTCTATTGTGCTGTCCTATCCATATGGGCTTATAGTTCGATTGCGTATAAAGATGTTTTACAATTTCTTTATTTTGCCCTTTTAAATGGGTATGCAGGGAAGTTTGAATATTTGTAGAAATGTTTTCTATCGAGAGCGTTTGTGCCTGAATCTGAATCTGTAGTAATAAAAGTAAAAGCAATGTATGTAAATAACGCAATATAGTTCCCTCAATAGTATTTTTGTATTATAGCTTAAGAGTTTTACTTATTAGGTAATACTTCTTTTAACTGTTTTTATACTCTTTGTCAATGAGTTTTAAATATTTAAGTGGGGTAACGTCTTTCATGGCTTTGGCCAACCATTGTATCTGAAACCATGCTGCACCTGAATCCCTTAAATCAAAATAGTTTTTGAGACTTCGTATGTTAAAGGTAACAACCAGGTCTACTTTCCAGTTATCTGAAACCACATGTTTAAAACCATCGCCTACATTTCTTTTTTTCTTTCCCATTTGAAACGCTTGAAAAAGTGTTTCACTATCACCTTTACACTCTTCTATAAAGGGTAAAGATGATTTTGCTATAGCATTTTTAAGGAAATCACTGTCTTTTTCATATTGGAATTGTAATTTATCATAAATGGCTTTTATTTCTATCTCTAAGTAGTTTCTATCCGTAATGACAAATAGATTAAATCCAAGCAGTTTTTCTAAAAAGAAAGAAAAACTTTCTTCACTCTCTTTGGAGGCTACAAATGCGTTGATAACAGATGACATGGTGTATCTTGTACTTCGTACAGAAATTGCTTGTAGTCTATGACGGGCATGTTCTTGTAACACACCTCTTGAAGTACCTTGTATTAGATAAGACAGAGTGGCATGTTCAATGATAGAGTGATGGTGGTGTACCCAAGCAAGATTGGCAAGTAGGTCAGAGTCGTCAATGTTATTGATAGCATCCGTATCCAAATGTTTCATAGCACGTTTAATACAAGCATTTTCTGAGTTTTCAAAAGAGTCATAACAGGTTCTAGCTGCTATTTCTGCTACACCCAAACCAGATTCTTGTAAAAGTGTGACTTTGGGCTTTTCATATTCGATATGGTACATTTCTACTTTTTCCATGCTTCTGCCTATGATGTTATTTTTATTTGATACAATTATAGCACTATTTACTAAAGGGATTAAATGAAACCTAATGAGCGTTTTTTTAAATTTGACGAGGATTTTAGAGACCCCTATGCAAGAGACAGAGACAGAGTACTACATTGTTCTTCTTTTAGACGCTTAGAGTACAAAACACAGGTTTTTTTAAATCATGAGGGAGATTATTTTCGTACCCGACTGACACATTCACTGGAAGTTTCACAGATAGCACGTACTTTGTCTCGTATGTTAGATCTTAATGAAACATTGGCAGAAGTTATCGCCCTTTCACACGATTTAGGTCATACGCCTTTTGGACATGTAGGGGGAGATGAGCTAGATAAGCTTCTTAAGGAGGATGGCAGACCTTTGGGGTTTGAACATAATTTTCAGTCATTTAGAGTACTTACAAAACTTGAAAAACGTTATAAAGACTTCGATGGGCTTAACCTCACGTTTGCTACACTTGAAGGGGTACTTAAACACTCCTACCCCTATAAAAAACCTTTTTTAGATACTTTGGATATACGTTTTGACTTAGAAAAGCATCCTAGCCTTGAAGCAATGGTAGTAGACCATGCTGATGAGATAGCCTACACTTCCCATGATATAGACGACGGTATTAAATATGGACTTATTACCTTTGATGATTTACTGCAAGACACACTTTGTCTAAGAGTCGATGAGATGGTACAACGTGAAGGTATAGATAGAAACGAGAAACTTTACCGTCACCGTTTTGTAGCAGGACTCATAAAACTGTTGGTAGAAGATTTCATACTGCATTCTAAGGATGGCGCGAAACAATATAGACAAAAGCAACCTATAGTAGCAACATTACATGCAAAAGATTCACTCCCAGTAGGTTTTTCTAAAGAGACAGCAACAGAACTCAAAAGGCTTAAAAAACTTCTTTTTAAGACGCTTTATACACATGAAAAAATTGCCCGTAAAATGCATGCAGGAAAACAGTGTATCAAAGGTCTTTATAAAGCTTTTAGAGAGGATAAAAACCTACTTCCTCCACATCAAAAAGAACTTTTTTCAGTGCGAAAAGAGGAGCGTATTGTTGCAGACTATATTGCAGCTATGACTGACAGATATGCTATGAAAACCTACCATGAAATTTATGGACTAAGTCTTTAGTCAATGAGAAGTAGTTTGGCTGATTATGATGCCTGTAATGCTCTATAAAATTGTTTCACCTTTATAGAGCATCACCCTTCTTATCTCTTATATAGTAACTTTTCGATATAATTCGCGAAAAACATAGGGTATTTACCCTACTTTCAGGACATTTTATGCAAAAAATTAAAAACATTGCCGTTATCGCACACGTTGACCACGGTAAAACAACACTCGTAGATGAGCTCCTTCAACAGTCAGGTACGTTTGAGGCACATCAAGAGGTAGAGGAAAGAGCGATGGATTCTGATGCTATCGAAAAAGAAAGAGGGATTACCATTCTTTCTAAGAATACGGCTATCAACTATGGCGACCACAAGATTAATATCATCGATACTCCAGGTCACGCAGATTTTGGTGGTGAAGTTGAACGTGTGCTTAAGATGGTAGATGGAGTACTTCTTCTTGTTGATGCACAAGAGGGTGTTATGCCTCAAACTAAATTTGTCTTAAAAAAAGCGATTGCATTTGGACTTATTCCTGTGGTAGTGATAAACAAGATTGACAAAGATGGCTCTGAACCAGATAGAGTGATGGATGAGGTATTTGACCTTCTAGTTGCTTTGGATGCAAATGAGGAGCAGCTTGAATTCCCAGTACTTTATGCAGCAGCGCGTGATGGCTATGCGAAGTGGGAAATGGAAGATGAAAATAAAGATATGACCCCACTTTTTGAAGCTATTTTAGAAAAAGTACCTTATCCAAAAGGGTCACGAGACAATGACACGCAAGCACAGGTATTTACCCTTGATAGTGACAACTTTGTTGGGCGTATAGGTATTACACGTATTTTTAACGGCAAAGTAAAAAAAGGGGATGAATATCTTCTTGTAAAAGCAGATGGTTCCAAGTCTAAATCAAGAATATCTAAGCTTATCGGGTTTAAAGGTCTTGAAAGAATTGACATTGAAGAGGCTGAAGCAGGTGATATCGTAGCGATTGCAGGTTTTAATGACATTGATGTAGGTGACTCTGTTTGTGATCCTGTAAATCCAGTAGCGTTAGATCCAATGCATGTTGAAGAGCCTACACTTTCAGTGATTATGTCTGTAAACAATGGCCCTCTTGCTGGACAAGAAGGTAAACATGTCACTTCTAACAAGATTAAAGAGCGTCTTGAAAAAGAAATGGAAACAAACATCGCTATGCGTATGGAACCTATGGGTGATGCCTCTTTTAAAGTTTCAGGACGTGGTGAACTCCAGATAGGTATCTTAGCAGAGAATATGAGACGTGAAGGATTTGAATTTATGCTTGCACGTCCAGAAGTTGTAACCAAAGAAGAAAACGGAGTAAAAATGGAACCATTTGAACATCTTGTTGTAGATGTTCCAGAAGAGTTTCAAGGGGTTGCTATTGAAAAACTAGGGAAAAGAAAAGCCAATATGACTGCTTTGAACCCTATGCCTGATGGTACAGTAAGACTAGAGTTCGAGATCCCTGCACGTGGACTCATCGGGTTTAGAAATGAGTTTTTGACAGATACTAAAGGTGAAGGTATTATGAATCACTCTTATTTAGAGTATAGACCTTACTCTGGTACTGTTGAGTCTAGAACACCAGGAGCACTTGTTTCTATGGATGATGGTGAAGCTGTAGCCTTCTCCATATTTAACCTTCAGTCGCGTGGTGTGATGTTCATCAGTCCGCAAGACAAAGTTTACTCGGGTATGGTTATTGGTGAAAGTGCTAGACCAGGAGATTTAGATGTAAATCCACTTAAGGGGAAGCAACTCACTAACATGCGAACCTCAGGTGCAGATGATGCCATCAAACTTGTGACTCCAAGAGCGATTACACTAGAGTCTGCAATGGAGTGGATAGAAGATGATGAACTTGTTGAAATTACACCTGAATCAATCAGAATTCGTAAGAAATCACTTGACCCTGTAGTGCGTAAAAGGTTGGCAAGAGATAAGAAAAATGCTAAATAGCTTTACGAAGTAAAGTGAGTGTATTCTAAGTGGTTTAAAGGAAGAAAATAGAGAGTTTAGGACTATTTTCTTTCAAGATATTTTTTGAAGTAAATTATAGTATACTAACTACCAATAATTAAATAAAGGTTTATTTTAATGAACAAACTGTCCTTTTTTCTTTCTACACTTTGCATTTTATTTTTAATTTCTTGTTCAACTCCTACACTCTCAACTCCTTTTGGAGGTAAAGTAAAAAAAGAGTATTACACAGGTGGTGGTCTTAGATCAGAATTACTTATGAGTGATGAAAGTGGACACAATGGATTACTTAAAAAATATGGATATGATGGTAAATTAACCTCAAAAGTACAAATAAAAAATGGGGTTAAGCATGGTATAGAAACCTTGTTTGATTCACGTGGTAGAGTCCTTAGGGAAACACCATATGTGAATGGTAGAAAAAATGGTGTTTTGAAGGT
>DQVJ01000243.1 GCA_015661795.1 Sulfurovum sp. | reverse complement strand
CCATCACAGGAATCTCTAGTTGTGGTTCTACTGGGTCAATATCTCCACCAGCAAATGCTAAACTCGAAAGCATTGTTAATGTTGCTATTGTACTTATTAAAGTTTTCATTTATTTTTCCTTGTTTAATATTTTTGAAACATGATATAATAACATAAAAGTGTGTAAGAAGTGTTACCAAGAAACGCTATATGTCGGCATAAACAAATAGTTATATTATTTTCCTCATGCATTGTTTTCTACTAACCACTGTTCAAGAGACAATAAGTCATCTATTTTTTTAGGGGTTGTTTTCAATATCTCAGCCATACTTTTTACACCCATGGAGAGTAAATACTGCAAGTTGTTATCAAAAGTTGCATTTTCAATAACCAGTATATTATCTTTATGTACTTCAAACATAAATCCACCATTAGGAATAGGTGACATAGAAAGTGTAACCGTATAATGGTCTTTAATAATACTCTCTTTTTGTGAATACATCAGACCGATGTTATACCCTTCTTGCGTAAATCCTTTAATAGCTACAACTAGTACTTGATTGGTGCCTTTTTTCGAAGAATTAAATATACCAACAAGACCTTTTATGGTACTGTACCCTGGTATTTTACAAAAAATATATTCAAACATATCTGCCAGCTTGGTTTTGACTAACCAGCCTAAAATGTATAATATAAATAAGAAGACGAAAAGAACCACAAGTCCCCACATGAACATGTAACTTTCAGGTACAAAACCTATAAATCTAAATACCCATCCTACGAGCATTGTAATTTTTGTGTAAAGCCATGAAACTATAATCAAAATTGTTACAATGGGTAAGAGCCAAAAGAGCCCTTGCAAAATAGTTTTACTAAAATGTTTTAAAGATGGATGTGCCATAGGTTTCTCCCACTGTAGAACGTTATCGTTTCATAGAGAAGATTTTATGCCTCTTCAAATGGCACTTCATCTAGGGAACAGTCAGACATTTTTGCTATAAGCCAGTGATGTATTTTTGAGTTTTCTCTACAATAAAAATATACGCCTTCTCCCTCATCATCATTTTGGATGACTAAAGAATCTTCACTATCTTGAGACCAATCACCTAAACTACTGTAAGCAATACCTTGCTTTTGTAAAATAAATGTTTGTGCAATTATCTCTTTTTCCAAAGAGTAAAAAAAGAATCTTTTTTTAACAATCTCTTTTAAATCTACAGGCGTGTCTTGGTTCATCCTATATATCTTGTACTCAAAACTTTCCAAGAGCTCAGACAAGAATGTATCAAACCACTTCAACACCTTTCTCATACATGCTGTTGTTTCTGGGTCATCATTATCTCTATCTAAGTAGACAGTATTGTAATCTTTACATATGTTACTATAGTCAAGCCCTAAACCTATTATTTTTATAAACATACTTTTTGCCTACTCGAACGGTTCTTCGTAATAACCGCTTTTAAAGTATTTGGCAAACCACATAGCTTGTTTACCTTTACCCATAGTGGGACTTTGTGCAAATTCACACTCCAAAGTAACCGTACCAAAAAAGTATTCTTCTGGCTGGTTAAAAAAATCTTGAACTTCTTCTCTGTCTAAAGATTCACAATAATGTAGTGCTTCACTCAAGTCTGTTTTTAAAAATGCTGTACCTGCTCCCTCATACCCTATACCAAAATCTGATTTATCTGCATCATAAAGTTTATGTTCTTTTTTTAAGTCTATTGTTATCATTTTATTCCTTCATTTTTTAAAGTATATATGCTTTATTTATTTGATAGCATTCTAGTATAAGTTTGGTTAAATTCTTATATATCACAAATGTTTAGGTTTTTAATCCTATTTGTGCTAGTATCGTACCCAATTTAATATGTTTAAGGATTTAAGTATGACAAATGGAAAAGTTTTAGCGCTTTATATAACGATGCCTTCAATGATGCGTTCTGGTCACCGTATGGTCTGTGATGATTTTGATTGTGATCCTGATGGTATCATAGGAGATATGCATTATGAAACTTCTGAAGATCAAGTCATGTTGCTTACTTGTCAAACTACTTATGACCTAATAGAAGAAGCTGAATTTGTAATAGACCAAGGTGCTTTGTTAGAAAATATCCATGTAGATGTAGACTTGTATCATCTAAAAAAAGGCTCCATCATTGAAATAGGTGAGACCTTATTAGAAGTAACAGGCCCGTGTGAAGCGTATGGATACCTCTACGGTTTCGCCCCAGAAATACCTGAACTCATAGAAGGAAAACGTGGTCTATTTGTGCGTCCTATGGATTATGGGCAAGTTGCTGTTGGCAATGAAGTAAAAGTGCTTAAAGAAGTGTAAAGATGTAGAGGTATCTAATTTAACTCTTCCATCCAAACTTCAAAATCTACATCAGAAGCCATCTTCCAATCCGCCCGAGGACTCAAAGAAATCGTCCCCACCTTAGGTCCATCTGGCATACATGAACGCTTAAACTGTTGGGTAAAAAAACGGCGTAAAAATACATTTAACCACTGAGTTAGAGTATCTTCATCGTATTTAGTATTAAATGCTATAGACGCTAAATATAGTATCTTTTTCGGCTTTGCTCCATACTTGATGAAATGGTACAAAAAGAAGTCGTGCAGCTCATAAGGGCCAACAATACTTTCGGTCTCTTGAACTATCTCATCTCCCTTATGGGGAAGCAATTCTGGGCTTATAGGTGTTGTCAAGATGTCATCTATAATGTCAGCTATTTTTTCATTAGATTTATAATACTCTATGACATATTGGATGAGTGTTTTTGGTATACCTGAATTTAGGGCATACATGCTCATATGGTCACCGTTATAGGTAGACCAACCAAGTGCTATTTCACTTAGGTCACCAGTACCGATGACAAGTCCAGCTACTTTATTTGCCATATTCATCAGTAAAGTTGTTCTCGCACGTGCCTGTACATTTTCATACGTCACACTATGCTCATCTTTATCATGTTCTATAGCTTCAAACTGATTGAGTGAGATATCGCTGATATCTATGGTTTTTAATGTCACACCCAACGCTTCACAAAGCTCTACAGCATTAGACTTGGTACGTGTAGTAGTACCAAATCCTGGCATTGTAACTGCTATAATATCTTTATAGTCCCATCCCATTATCTCATAAGCCCTGTGAGTAGAGAGCAGGGCAAGAGTAGAGTCAAGTCCACCACTTATGCCTATAACTGCCTTTGTGATATGTGCATGACTCATGCGCTTAATAAGCCCATGAGCTTGTATGTTGACTATTTCATCACATCTATGTTTTTTATCAGCATAGCATGAAGGGACAAAGGGCGTTTGGTTAATATCACGTTCTAGTGTGCTAAGCTCTGGAAGGTCATCTACTTTAATGACTCTTGTTTTTTTACGTCTAGTATCTCCATAACTTGATTCATTTACTCTTAGCCATCTGAGACGCTCCAAATCTACATCTGCAGTGATCAGATGAGAATCCATTCTAAAACGTTCGTTTTCTAAAAGGGTAGAACCATATTCACAGATGATTGCATGTCCACCAAAGATAGTATCTGTTGTACTTTCACCAACCCCAGCAGAAGAATATACATACGCAGCCATACATCTAGCACTTTGTGTACGTACTAACTCTTCACGGTACTCATGTTTACCTATGAGTTCATTACTGGCACTTAGATTAAAGAGTAAATTGGCACCGTTACTTGCCATATGATTTGAGGGTGGAGTCACAGCCCAAAGGTCTTCACATATTTCCACTCCAAAGGTCATGTCTTTTTTATCTGTAAAGAGTAAATCCACACCAAAAGGTACTTCAACATCTAACAGGTCAACAGTTGTTCTAGTAATATCACGTCCAGTAGTAAACTGACGTTTTTCATAAAATTCTTTTTTATTTGGAAGATAGGATTTAGGGACTACACCTAGCACTTTGCCATTTTGTATAATGGTTGCACAATTATAAAGCCTGTCTGCCTCAAAAACAGCCAAACCGATAACAGAAATAGTATTAATTTCTTTAATATTTTTTAATATATATTGAAAGGCGTCATTTTGCGAAGCCATAAGTGTTTGGTTCATTAGAAGATCACTGGCAGTGTATCCTGTAAGCGTCAACTCTGGAAATACAATGACAGAAACCTCTTTTGTATGTGCTTCTTTAATGAGTGCTAAAACTTCTGTAGCATTTTTATGAGGATTAGCTACAACTGTTTTGTTGACTGCCGCTGCTACTCTGTAATATCCGTACATACATCATTCCCAATTTTATATTTGTGTTCTACCTCTAGAGAGGTAGAAAAAGAGTAAACTTATTTAGAAGTTAAAATCTCAATGGACTCAATATCATCATTTTGTGCAATATTATCAAGTACCATAAAAGAATCAGTATCACCTTCTTCAATAGCACCAAATACTGTATGTACACCATCTAGGTGAGGTGTAGGTACAAAAGTAATGAAAAACTGGCTTCCCCCTGTATTAGGACCAGCATGAGCCATAGAAAGTGTACCACGTCTATGTGGTTCACTACTTGTATCTGTTTCACAGTCTATCTGCCAGTCTGGTCCACCAGTACCTGCCATTGCTGGGTTGTCTTTTGAGTGTGGACAGCCTCCTTGCGCCATAAAACCTTCTATAACTCTATGAAACTTAAGTCCATTATAAAAACCTTCATTTGCCAAATGTGCAAAGTTTGCTACTGTATTGGGTGCATCATTGGGATATAGTTTTACCCAAATTGTTCCTTTACTTGTGTTGATTTTTGCATATTGGTATGTTTCCATGACATCCGCGGGAATGTCGTATCTTTTTGATTCTTTTCCAAACATTGTGTTTAGTCCTTGTTTATTGATTTTAGGGTATTATTATACCAATATTTATTTAGGGGTTAGTGATATGGAATTATGTGTTGCACTTGATTTACCTTCGGAAAAAGAAAACCTTGCACTTGCTCAATCATTGAAAGACCATAATATATGGCTCAAAGTAGGTTTTCGTGCCTACATTCGTGATGGAAAATCGTTTATAGAAACGCTTAAAATGATTAATCCTGAATTTAAAATTTTTTTGGATTTAAAGCTCTACGATATTCCTAATACGATGGCAGATGCAGCTGAAGAGATAACAAAATTGGGTATCGACATGTTTAACATCCATGCCTCTGCAGGTCCTGTAGCTATGAAAACTGTAATGCAAAGACTTTCAAACTATCAAAAACGCCCTATGGTTTTGGCAGTCACCGCACTTACATCATTTGATGAAGAAAATTTCCAAAAAGTATATGAAAAAAGCATTCAAGAAAAAGCAGTACAATTTGCAAAAATGTCTTATGAAAATGGTTTGGATGGCGTGGTTTGTTCAACTTTTGAGAGTAGGGATATTAAAAGAGTAACTTCTGATGATTTTATAACACTTTGTCCAGGCATACGCCCTTTTGGTGAAAATGCGGGGGATCAACAACGTGTAGCCACACTTGAACTTGCATATCAAGAAAGTGTTGACTATCCTGTCATAGGACGACCTATCTATACCAATGATAGTCCACAAGCAAAAGTGAATCAAATATTAAAAGTGATTTCTACTTTTTAATTTCTTTTTTTTCTTTGGTCATTTCAATAGCATTGTTCATACCTTGCATCATAAGGTAGACACCTCCAGCAAAAAGTGCAAGTACAATAAGTGGTGCAAGCTTTTGAAGCATAAACGGTCCTTCAAGTTATTTTTTAAAATAATACTGTAAATCTCTTTTTTTAAGCTTTCATTTAAGGCAAATGGATTATAATCCCACTCACAAAACAACATGGACAAGTGGGAGAGTTGGCTGAATCCGCGCCCCTGCTAAGGGCGTGTAGTCTCACGATTACCGAGGGTTCGAATCCCTCCTTGTCCGCCACTTTACTTCACTATAATCTCTATTTAATTCTTTCAATATATCTATATGAATTTATGTAGTTACAAATCTCTTTCGTCTGACCTTCTGTCTCTACCTACAAATGTATCGGGAGTTTCTTCATAAGACAACTGCCTAAAATCATGAAATAAACTGACACCTGCCATTTGTTCAAACTCTTCAAACTCTTCATATTTGACAATAAAAGAAAGTTCAGTCACATGAACCATATTATGGTTTTCCGGAGAGACTTCTTTTTGGAAGACAACATGAACAGAGATTGGCTGTGCAGAAGTATAATCTTCAACATCCTCACGGTAAAAGTATCTTGTAAACATTGGTTGAAGGTTCAATTCTTTAATTTGGTCTATTTTTTTCTGTTTTAGCTCTTGAACACGCTCAGTATCCGCATTGTCATATTCAGAACCAAAATATTTGCCAGTAATGATTTTCTTAAAAGTTCTACCTGGTGCATCTATTTTCTTCTTTTTGGTTTTTTTACCCAATAGACTATTTAATACGCCTGCCATTGAATCCCCTTTTTTTGAATATATTATACATTATTTATCTTTTCTTTAAACTATTATGACAATTTGACAGTTTTTTATGAGGAAATGATATATTTTATTATACTTTTAGTATGTTTCTTCATATAGATATAGACAGTTTTTTTGCTTCAGCCGAACGTAGTGTGAACCCTAAACTTAAAGGTATTCCTATGTGTATAGGCAGCAGAAGTAATCTTGAGATATTTAACAAAAAACGTACCTTTATAAAACTAATGCATGAAAATACAGGGGCATTTGTAACACCCGTATTTTATAGTGACAACAAGGTAAATCCTCATAGAAATAAAAAGAAAACTTTTGAGAATTATTTTATAGATGAGATAAATGGACGTAAAAAAATACGAGGTATTGTGACTACCGCAAGTTATGAAGCAAGAGCACAGGGTGTAAAAACAGCTATGCCTTTAGCAAAAGCACTGCATCTTTGTCCCAAGATGACTGTGGTTCCTTCTAATTACCCGCTGTACCATAAATTATCTCACCAAATACATGCATTTATGATAGCACATATTCCTCAAGTTGAACAGTACAGTATAGATGAATTTTTTGCAGACCTTAGTGGATGGAAAAAAGATAATGAAGTATATGGTTTTGCAAAAGAGTTACAGTCTAAAATATTGAATTATTTTGATATTCCTGTGTCCATAGGTATTGCAAAGGCAAAATGGATTGCTAAACTTGCAACAGAATCTGCCAAACCCTATGGCGTTTTTGAAGTTAAAGATATAGAACACTATATTGAAAATATACCTATTCAAGATTTCCCCGGTATAGGTAAAAGCTTTCAAAAAAGACTCCGTAAGCATCATATATCTACTTTAGGAGATGTAAAAAAACATAAATCTCTTTTTTTTTCATGGAACAAACCTGGTATGCAACTCTATAAGCGTATTACTGGTACATGTGGTGAAGGAATCAGTATTAAAAGTGCAAGAAAGTCCATAGGTATCAGTCGTACTTTTGATACCCTACATGATGTCAATGAAGTAAGACGTCGTATCATGATTATGGCACGACATATTGCTTATATGACTATGCTAATGAAAGTAAACCCTACAACATT
>DQVJ01000196.1 GCA_015661795.1 Sulfurovum sp. | reverse complement strand
TAATTAAAAACTCTACAATTTATTTGGGAAGTAGTATCTTAAATAAAGCAATTCCTTTTTTATTATTACCAATACTTACAAAGTATCTTTCACCTTCAGAATACGGTACCTTGGCAATATTTCAGTTAATGATAACTTTTTATTCTGCATTTGTTGGAATGGCAATTAATACAAATATATCAAAAAACTTTTTTAAGTATTCACATGAACAAGTGGCAAAACTTATTGGAAATATTTTATTTATTTTAAGTCTGTCCAGTATGCTGTTTTTACTGCTTACTTTTATTATTACGCTATTTTTTAATGAAATTTTTTCTATTCCTAGCTATTGGATTCAATTAATGCCAATTCTAAGTTTTATGTTTATGGTGAACACAATAAATCTTACCATACTAAGAAATGAAGGGAAAGCATATGTTTTTGGCATATTAGAAATAGCCAATACCGCAGTTAATATGGGAGTAACCATCTTGTTACTTGTAATGTTTGAATATGGATGGTATTCGCAAGCTATTGGTATTACGGTTGCATACTTACTATTTTTTATAATTGGTATGATATATATGAAAAAAAGAAACTATTTTACTTTTGATCTCGATAGAAATGAGATCAGATCTATTTTAAATATTTCGATACCTCTCATTCCTCATATGTTAGGTAGCATAGTGATAGCTATGAGTGATAGATTGTTTATTGAAAAAATGGTAAGTCTTGAAATGGTAGGGGTTTATAGTGTCGGATATATGTTTGGTATGGTAGTCATGATTTTTACGGATGCATTCATTAAAGCATGGAACCCTTGGTTCTTTAAACAGTTATCAACCCCTACTGATGCTAAAAAAAGAAAGATTGTAAAGTATAGTTATCTATATATTATAAGTATTTTTATTTTAGCTATTCTTATTTCTTTTGTTGCAAAACTGATAATGCCATATTTTGTAGATGAAAAGTATTACGGAGCGAATGAATTTATATTATGGATAGCATTAGGCTACGCTGTTCATGGAGTGTATAAAATATTTTTTCCATACTTAGTGCATATAAGTAAAACATCGTTTTTGGCAGTAAGTACTGTATTGGCTGCAATACTAAACCTACTGTTAAATTATTTCTTTATAAGTTTATATGGTGCGATAGGAGCTGCATATGCAACAATTATTGCATTTTTAATCAGTAGTATACTGGTTTTTTGGTACCAGAATAAAAACTATGTTATGCCTTGGTTAATGAGGAGAAAAAAATGAATCAGTCTAAGTCAATACAGCAACTATGTGAAATATTATGGCAGATTGAAAATGATTTTAATCTACTTGAAACTGAAATACAGAATGTGAAGGTTTGGCAATATATACGTATGCAGACCTATTACACTATTGCTGAAAAGAGTGGTACCCTCCAAACACCACATGCACAAAAACAAACGATTTATGGACAGCTGAAAAAAATACTTACTTATGCAAAAAGTCTTCTTTTTTATAATCCATTTTTTATCTTTACCCGTGATATCGATGAAATTGTGATCGACCATCCTCGTCCCAAACAAATTGATGGAAGAAATATTGATATTTATACCCACTACTATCTTAAGGAACTTGAACAAAAAAACAAACATTACCTGGTACTTGAACGCCCTTTTTTAAATGCTTTTCATACAAAAACAAATACTAAACACCGTAAATATCTTGATACTTTTAGTGCAATATCTTCTATAAAAAGTAAAATCTTTCCACTACATTTAGATCCTAATGAGATAATACTTATAAAACAATGGGAAGAAGTCATCCAAAAACGTTTGGGTGTAAAACTAGAGTTGCAACAGCTAATTCGATCGGCAGTCTCCAAATATAAAAATAATTATATGTTGTATCGATATCTGTTTTCCAAGTTACGTCCCAAAAAACTTGTTCTTGTTGTCAGCTATGCGTATGGAGATGCCATTCGAGCAGCAAAAGACTTGGGTATAGAAACAGTTGAAATACAACATGGTACTCTTAGTAAATATCATTTAGGGTACAGCTTTCCAAACAGAACTGATGATCTTGACTATTTCCCCGATAAATTTATAGCCTGGGGAGAGTACTGGAAAAACTTAAAGGTCATACCTTTGTCAGAAAAAAATATCATCATTGGTGGCTTTACACATTTTAATTATCTTAAAGAAAGATACAAAATTATCACACAAAAACAAGATCAAATACTTATACTCTCGCAAGGTGCATTGGGACCACAGATTGCAGATAAAATATTAACACAAATAGAATATTTAAAAGATTACTCTATAGTATATAAACTACATCCTGGAGAATATTCACGTTGGAAAGAGTATACAAGCTTGCTAAAGTTGTCAAAGTTGCCTAATGTTAAAATTGTAAAGGATGAAGATATTTATAAACTATTTTCTGAATCTGCATTTCAGGTAGGGGTATTTTCAACTGCTTTGTATGAAGGTCTTGGATTTGACTGTAAAACAATACTGCTAGAATTACCCGGTATAGAATATATGAGCGATTTAATAAAAAACAATACGGTCAAAGTTTTACAGGGTAATGAACATATAATTGATCTAATAAAATCCTTTGACCAAACAACAAATGGATATAAAAACATTTCAAATGAAATGTTTGGAAACTCTATATAATTAAAAAATCAGGAATGACATATG